>CBIHRH010000800.1:0-2512 GCA_966212365.1 uncultured Emticicia sp.
GTTAGCCCAAAGCACCTGGGGGATAGGAGAGTGGTTTATTCTGGGGGCAGTTATATCCTGGACTGCTTATACCTTAACGGCTAAATCTGCACTCAAAGCCATGCCTGCATTGACTTTAAGTGCTTTCTCGGCTTTTATTGGTTGTGTGCTATTATTTGTTCCGGCATGGCAGCATGGGCTTTTTGAGCGCATGACCGTTGCTCCATGGTCGGCTTATGTAGCTGTAATTTATATGGGTGCAGCCGCGACTGCGCTAGGGTTTATCTGGTATTATGATGCCGTTCGGCTCATAGGTGTTACCAAATCGGCTATTATTGGTAATCTTACCCCTGTTTTTGCAGTATTAATAGCTGTAACTTTTTTGGGAGAAAAGCTCACCATTCCTACCATTATCGGTGGAGTTCTGGTGCTTTTGGGTATATTACTTACGAGCCGGAAATAAAACCATAACTTCAACTATCTTTATTTTGTCAGACTCACGAATATCACCCATAATGGGTGTTTGCAGATAAAAATTTAAGCGATAACTTAGCAATTTAATTATCATAAACTAAATTGTTTGAAACCCCACAGTTTTTGTCGCGGTAAAATCTTTAATCGTCTAATCTCTCTGGCAAAGCTACCAGAACAGACTTTTTTTCTTATTTTCGTAACAAATACCCCAATCAATCTTCATTTATCAGACTATGTTCAGAAAAATCTTATGCCTTTATGCCCTATTGCTGGCATCAGGTGCTAACGCTCAACCCGGCCGCTCTTCTAAATGGACAAAAGACGGCAATGGGTACTATTCGGCCGAACAACAACAGATTATTAAGTTCGACCTCACTACGCAGCAAGCCAATGTGATGGTAAGCAAAGATTTATTAACGCCCAAAGGAAGCACTACTCCATTGGCAGTGAAAGATTTCAGCTTTACTGATGACCAGAAAAAATTATTGATTTTTACGAATACCCAACGCGTGTGGCGTTACGAAACCAGAGGAGATTATTGGGTATTGGATATGGCTTCTAAAGAACTGAAGAAATTAGGTGCTTCTTTACCCGCATCTTCACTAATGTTTGCCAAGATTTCTCCTGATGGCAAAAAGGCGGCTTATGTAAGCAAAAATAATGTATATGTTGAAGACTTGGCTACCGGCAAACCCAAAGTATTGACCTCAACTAATGGTACTAAAAAACTCATCAACGGTACATTTGACTGGGTATATGAAGAAGAATTTGGTTGTAGAGACGGTTTCCGTTGGAGTCCTGATAGCAAAACGATTGCTTATTGGCAGATAGATGCTAATACCATCCGTGATTTTTATATGATTAACAACACCGATTCAACTTATTCTTTTGTAGTACCTGTTGAATATCCTAAAGTTGGAGAATCTCCATCGGCTTGCAAGGTAGGGGTTGTAGATGTGGCAACTGCGAAAACAATCTGGATGAAAGTACCAGGCGATAACCGTCAGAATTATATTCCCAGAATGGAGTGGGCAGGTAATTCAAATGAGTTGATTCTGCAACAACTGAACCGCAAGCAGAATCACAGTAAATTGATGTATGCTAATGCCAAAACAGGAGCTGTAAATACAATTTACGAAGAAACGGATGAAGCCTGGGTAGATATCCGTTCACGTTGGACAGACGATAACCCTGCAGGATGGGAGTGGTTGAGTGGCGGGAAAGAATTCGTATGGGTAAGTGAAAAAGATGGCTGGAGACACCTGTTCCGCGTATCAAGAGACGGCAAGAGTGAGACTTTAATTACCAAAGGTAACTATGATGTAATAGCACCTGAACAGATAGACGAAACAACGGGTTATGTATACTTTACGGCTTCACCTACCAATGCTACGCAAAAATATTTATACAAAGCCAGATTAGATGGTTCAGGCGAGGCAGAAAAAGTATCGCCTGCCATTGAAGAAGGTACTCACGAGTACCAGATTTCACCGAATGGCAAGTATGCGTATCATAGCTTTTCTAATTATTATACCCCTCCGGCTACTGAATGGGTTTCATTACCAAACCATCAGTCTCTGAATGAAAAAGATGATATTTCGAAGAAAATAGACCCGGCAAAAAAGAAAAATTCGAATGTAGAATTTTTTAAAGTAACCACCGAAGACGGTGTAGAAATGGATGGCTGGGTTGCAAAACCTAAGAACTTTGACCCATCTAAAAAATACCCGATTGTATTCATGGTATATAGCGAGCCTGCTTCTCAGACAGTAGTAGACCGTTTTGGCGTGGGCAGAAATGGTTTGTATAAAGGAAATATGGCAGAAGATGGCTATATCTATCTATCGCTGGATAACCGCGGAACACCCGCGCCAAAAGGAAGAGCGTGGAGGAAATCTATTTACCGTAAAATCGGCTTGCTTAATACGTACGATCAGGCAATGGCTGCTAAGAAGATATTGCAATGGCCATATGTGGATAGTGAACGCGTAGCAGTACATGGCTGGAGCGGTGGGGGTTCTTGTACCCTGAACCTTATGTTCCAGTATCCTGAAATCTA
>CBIHRH010000801.1:0-2510 GCA_966212365.1 uncultured Emticicia sp.
GGTTGAAGATTTCAGTATTTTAGAAGGGGTTGGCAATATGGATATAGGTCGGGCAGTCATTGATGGAAAACCCTGGGAAGGCCGCACTATCAGGTTATTCGACCCTAAGACTAAACTCTGGCGTCTACATTGGATTTCAAGCAGCGTAGGTGTGATGGACCCACCAGTAGTAGGCTCGTTCGAAAGTGGTATCGGGCATTTTTTTACAAAAGATGTTTATAATGGCAAGAAAATCATCATGATGTTCCGTTGGGATGCCCGAAATAAAGAATTTCCGATATGGAGCCAGGCTTTTTCTCCTGATAACGGCGCAACCTGGGAATGGAACTGGGTTAATCGATCTGAAAGATATATTGATAAGCAAGCTATGCTTTCCCTCTACCCTAAACCTTTACCTGATACATCCCCCACCTTATTTTTACGAGGTATTGTTTCTAAAGATTCTTTGGATTTTGGTTCTGCGGTTTCGCCCGACCAACAATCCTTTTATTTTGCCCGGTCAGAAAATAAAAAATCTGCCATTTATGTAACTCACTGGAATGGTAATTCCTGGAGCAATCCACAAAAGGAGGCATTCAACGAGCCAAATTCCTCAGCCGCTGACCCTGCTTTTGCGCCAGATGGAAAACTTTATTTTATATCTAACCGACTCAAAGATGCCGCAGACACAACACCCGATTATGACATCTGGTTTGTTTCGCCTTTGCCAGATAACAATTGGTCAAAGCCCGAAAATCTGAAAAATGTAAATTCAGATAGCGATGAATATTATGTATCCTTTGCCAAAAATGGTAATCTATACTTCTCATCATCAAGAAAAGGTGGTTTTGGAGAAGAAGATATTTATATAAGCAAGTTGGTAGAAGGTATGTACACAACCCCCATCAATCTGGGAACCAATATCAATACCGAAAAATCTGAATATGACCCGGGTATATCTGCTAATGAAGACTATCTGATTTTTGCCTCTTCCGGACGTACAGATGCTTTAGGAAAGGCCGACTTATATGGTTCAAAAACTAACAATACCCACCAATGGAAAAAAGCCGTTAATCTTGGTAAACCTATCAGTACTTCTACCCGAGACTATTGCCCCTATTTTACACCTGATGACAAATATTTCTTTTTCAGTAGTGAGGGAGATATTAAATGGGTGGAGGCTCAGACAGTGATTAATCTGTTGAATGGGGTTTTGAAGTGAAAAAATAAAGTGTCAGGCTAATACAAGTCCATAATTGGCCTGACACTCTTACCTCCAGGTCTAGACTTATTCCAACAACCCAGAAACCAAATCTTCCAGATACACCGCAACATAAACCGAAGTGTCTTCATTTTTTTTTACGTCTGTCAGCAATTTGAGATAAGAGTTAAAAATTGCTGATTATGAGATGCTTCTATCAGAATATCACTCAACGAATGCAGATATGGGTATTCTGAATTAAGCTTGTGATGGAGCCTTTCCATACTAACTTGCTATCTACAATAGTCTTACATAATTGAATCATTCTTTGCTTCTTTATCAGTTGTTCTTTAAATAACAATAAGCAAAGCCCCTAAAATATAATCATTAATCCTCCTTTCGAAAACAAATATTCTTTCAACTCCCATTATCCATTCAAACAATTAATTTAACTATTCATCGAATTAATTACACAAAATCAATATTAATTATTTCATTTATTTTCTTTTTATTTCGTTTATTTTCTTTTATTTTTGTTTCAAGCAAAAATAATGAAATAACTATTTCCAAAATTCTCTCTATGATTACCTATTTACGGATTCCATCTATTGTAAGTTTATTCATCCTGTTTCTGTTTCAGCAGGTAAATGCGCAGGTTTCTTTCAAAGAAAAAAAGCCCAGAATCATTATCACTGCCGACCCTGAACTTGATGATAATAACTCCCTGATACGTTTAATCTTATATAGCAGCGACCTTAATATAGAGGGGCTCGTGTACAACAGCAGTCAGTTTCACTGGACAGGAGACGGCAAAGGAACCAAATGGTCAATGCCCAATAGAGAGTACTCCCGCTTCGGGCTTAATTTATGTCCATGCGAATCATGGCGTTGGGCAAAAGGGGAGCGCTTCATTCATGATATTGTGGAAGCCTATGAAAAGTCGTATCCAAATCTTAAAATTCATAATCCTGAATACCCTGCTCCAAGTGTGCTGAAATCAAAAATTCGTTTTGGTAATATCAAATTTGATGGCGATTTTTCTGAAGATACACCGGGTTCAGAATTGATAAGAGCCGCCATAATGGATGATAGACCAGGTCAGCTATACATCACTGCCTGGGGTGGACAGAGTTCCATTGCCCGAGCTTTGAAATCAATTCAGGATCAGTATGAATATACTACACAATGGGATGCTATTAAAAAGAAAATCGCAAAAAAAGTAATTCTTCTGCCATCAGGCGACCAGGACGACACCTATGCTAACTATATCAAACCTTATTGGCCTGAAATTGAATACCGCCAGTTCAGCAGTGGCCCTAATTATGGATAC
>CBIHRH010000802.1:0-2479 GCA_966212365.1 uncultured Emticicia sp.
AACCGTCCTTACACCATTTGTTGAAATGATAGAATACAGATTTATAACTATAGTTACCCTTAAAATACCTTTCAACAGGTAGTTCTCTCCATTGACATCCAGTCTTTAACCTATGAAAGATTGCCATCACAATCTCTGATTTCTTATCTTCTAAAAGACAGGTTCCTCTTTTAGCTTTGCTTAGATAGGGTAAAATATATTTTTTAATCTTAATTTTGTTTAAGATGCTCATCGGTCAGCAGATATTTTGGTTCGCAAAACAAAAGTACTGCTCGATGGGCATCTTAATCAATTGCTCTTCATAATGTTAGACAAGTTCTATATATAAAAGCTTTTACAGCTTAATATTCTTCATCAATTCTTATCTCAGCATAAGTTCCATTTGCAACATTTTCCATACATAATCGTCTATGCTATAAAACAAAGAATTAGTGTATAAAATAACTTACTTAAAATTTAAATATTTTTTTTAAATTATTTTGTAACCTTTTATTCTTCTTCAAGTAATCATTATCAGAAACCTAAAAACGAAAAAGCTCTATATGACTGATGAAGCAGCTATGCAACTGGTAGCCAGTGGCGACTTAGATAAGGCTGCGATTTTGTACGAACGCTACAAACGCCCATTATACAATTTTTATTTGAGGTTTGGCGTAGAGCGAGACTCCAGTCAGGACTTGACGCAACAGGTTTTCTATCGTATCATCCATTATCGAAGCAGTTTTCGGGATGGGTACGAGTTCAGAACATGGATTTACCGGATAGCCCGGAATATTTACCACGATTTTCTGAAAGAACATTCACACAACCATAAAGATTTAAATGAAAACATTGAAGTAGCAGAAGAAGAAAATTATGATGATGAGCAATACCTTTTAATTCAGAAAGCCCTAAAAAAACTACCACAGGAGTATCAGGAAGTGCTGACCATGAGTAGATATGATGAACTGAAATATGAAGAAATAGCCGATATACTCAACATTTCGGTTTCGTTGGTAAAAGTCAGAGTACATCGTGGTTTGAAACAATTAAAAGAAGAATATTTAAAACTCAATTAGTAACCCGGAATGGTAAGGAGATGCCTAGTCGGGGACGCCTAGTCTCCGGGACACGTAAGAGTAAAAATAAAATAAGTAAAACTCAATTAATAAAACAGGGAGATAGTGGTTATGGAACAATTATTTGCAGATTATTTAGAAGATAAACTAAACGCCAGGCAACGAACAGAGTTAGAAACTTTGCTGGCAAACGAAGAGGCACTAAGAGACGAGTTTGAAGATTTGAAAGCTTTTTATGCTGATATAAACAAACCCACTGACCTTGACCCCACGGCGACTTTAGACTTAGGCTTCTACATGATGCTCGAAAAAGAAAAAGGTGCTGAACAAAAAAAGAAGGAAAAAGAGCAAAAGGGAGCCATGAGGGTAAGCTGGATTAACTCCCCTATTCTGAAATACGCCGCAGGTATCGTCTTATTAGTAGGCATTTTCTGGATTGGTAGAAAGACATCCGATAAAGATTTGAGAGATTTATCGGAAATCGCAAAGATTAAGAATGATGTTGAAGAAACCAAGCAGTTAGTAATGCTTTCAATGCTTAAACGAGAATCTGCTTCTGAAAGAATCCAGGCGGTAAATTATAGTTATGATATTAATAAGCCCGACGATGAAGTATTGAAAGCCTTGATAAAAACACTAAATACTGATGAAAATATTAATGTAAGAACATCAGCAGCAGAGGCTTTATCACATTTCGGAGATGAAAAAATTGCAAGAGATGCCCTTATTCAGACATTGCTGACTCAAAAAGAGCCAACCTTGCAGATTACGGTAATTGATATTCTGGCGAGTCTGGGCGATAAGAGAGCCGTAAAACCAATGCAGAAGCTATTACAAAATACAGATACAGAAGAAGTTGTTAAACGCAAAGCAATGGAGAGTGTTAAGGTCTTGAGCCTATAACCCTTAATCTTAATGAGCCTTAAACAATCATCATTTGGAAACATTTTTCCATCGACTCATCACAAATGAGTTTTCCACCAACAAGATTACAAATAGTTTTGAAGAGAGTTTAAGCAGTTGGTTAGTAGGAAGGATATTTTTTTTACTGAAACCTGCAACGTTCCGGAACCGACCGGAGACTCTTTAAAAAGACTATAACATTTTAAACTAAAATTATGAAAAAGCTATTACTACTAACATTGCTCCTTGGAGTAAACGGAATCTTATTGGCTCAGAAAAGCAAAATTACAGGTTTTGTACTCGATTCAACAGCCAACAAACCTGTTGAGTTTGCAACGGTATCACTCTTGAAAGACAGCAAACCCGTAGAAGGTACCACTGCTGATGAAAGAGGAAAGTTCACCTTAACAAAAGCAGGTCAGGGCACTTATCAAATCAAAATTACATTTGTTGGCTTTAGAGATAAGGTAATCGACAATGTCAGAGTCACTGACGGAGACCTAGATCTGGGCGTTATT
>CBIHRH010000803.1:0-2478 GCA_966212365.1 uncultured Emticicia sp.
ATATTTCAGATTTTCTCGAATACATCAATCAGTTTGGATTAACCCCCACTTCACAAGCCAGAATCCTGTCAGGCATCAAATCTTTTTATAAGTATCTGGCACTCGAAAATATTATTCAGATTGACCCTACGCAATTAATCGAAGCCCCCAAGACAGGTAGAAAATTACCTGATACCTTATCATTCCCCGAAATTGAGCAGATGCTGGATCTGATAGATGTATCTACTGCAGAAGGTACACGCAACAGGGCAATCTTAGAAGTTTTATACAGTTGTGGCGTTCGGGTCTCTGAACTGGTAGATTTGAAACTGACTAATTGCTATTTTGATATTGGGTTCATCAGAGTAATTGGCAAGGGGAATAAAATGCGCTTGGTTCCTATTGGTCGGGATGCGATTAAATACACTAATATTTATTTAGAAAGCATCAGAAATCATCTGGACATAAAACCGGATGCAGAAGATATTGTATTCCTGAATCGCAGAGGCAGGGCTTTAACAAGGGTCATGATTTTTCTGATTATTAAAGAACTGGCCGAGCGGGCCGGTATTCATAAAAACATTTCGCCGCATACCTTCCGGCATTCATTTGCTACACATTTAATAGAGGGGGGCGCTGATTTAAGAGCCGTGCAGGAAATGCTGGGGCATGAGTCAATTACAACTACCGAAATCTATACCCATTTGGATAGAGCATTTTTGCAGGAAACTTTGAAGAGTTATCACCCAAGAGAAGAACATTCTCTAAACAGGGTTAAACATTGAAGAAGTAATAAAGAAATTATTAAATCTCACAGGTTATGAAAAGAAATGAAAATAAGATTCTTACCTTGACGGTCAGCCCGGCAATTGATAAAAGTACCAAATTTGCAGGCCTGGTGGCAGAGCAGAAAATCAGATGCGAAACACCACATTTTGATGCAGGTGGCGGGGGCATCAATGTATCAAAGGCTATCGCCCGTTTAGGCGGAAATTCATTGGCTATTTTTACGGTTGGTGGCGCATCCGGTGAATTATTACAGGATCTGGTAAAGAAAGAAGGAATTGATTATCAGGCCATCAAAACCGAAAGCTGGACGCGGGAGAATTTTATAGCTGTTGATACGCTTACCAATGCCCAATACCGCTTCGGTATGCCGGGGCCTGCTATCACAGAAAAGGAATCGAAAGAAATACTGAAAGCCGTAGAAGACTCAAAACCCGATTTTCTGGTAGCGAGTGGTAGTTTATCTCCGGGTTTGGGAGATGATTTTTATGAAAAAGTAGCGGCTATTTCGCGTAAAATGGGTTCAAAACTCATTATTGACACCTCCGGTGTTCCTCTAGAAAGAGCCATTGATGAAGGCGTATATCTCCTGAAACCCAATGTTGGCGAGTTAGCCAAACTGGTAAAAAAAGAATCACTCGAAATCGATGAAGTAGATGATGCAGCCAGAGAAATAATCAGCAAAGGCAAATGCGAGGTAGTGGTAGTTTCATTGGGGCCGCAGGGAGCAGTTTTAGTAACAAAAGATATATGTGAACATATTCCGGCACCACAAGTACAAAAAAAGAGTACAGTTGGTGCAGGCGATAGTATGGTAGGAGGGATGGTCTGGGCATTATCCGAAGGGAAAGATTTATCAGAAATGCTCCGTTGGGGCGTAGCCTGCGGTTCGGCAGCTACCATGAACGAGGGCACACAATTATTTACAAAACAAGACGCACATAAACTCTTTAAATGGTTAAATACTTATGGAGAAAAATATCAGATTCGTAATCTTTAGTTTAGTTCTATTCAGTAATCAGGTTTTTGCTCAACTCATTCATTCGCACAATGATTATGAGCAGAAACAACCTTTCTTTGACGCCTACGATTTAGGCTTTGATTCTATCGAAGCCGATTTGTACATCAAAAATGGCAAACTCTATGTGGCGCACGACTGGAAAAATATTACCAGAAAACGAACCTTTAAAAATTTATACTGGAAGCCGTTGCTGTCTAAAATTAAAAAGAATAAAGGCTACGCCTATCCCAACCAGAAAGAGTTATACTTATTGCTTGATCTGAAAAAAGACGGCAAACTGATAATGGCAGAGCTGGAAAAACTGGTTAAACGCAACAAAAAAGATTTACAGCACGTGCACATTACCATCAGTGGTGATATGCCTAAACCCGAAGAATTTGAGCAATACGACAAGTTATTTTTCTTTGATGGCAGAAGAAATATTCAATATCCCGAAGATGCGTATAAAAGGGTAGATATGGTAAGTGCCAGCTTTCTGGACTTTGGTAAATATTGGCCCGGAAAAGAGCAATTACCTGAACAAACCTATCAGAATATCAGAGCTTTTGTGTTGTCAAATCATGCAAAAGGGAAGCGGGTAAGAATCTGGGGAACACCTAATACTACCCTCGGTTTTGAGACCCTGAAAAAGCTGGATATAGATTTTATCGGAACTGATGATTTAGGTTTATTGAAAAATTTTGTTGATAAAT
>CBIHRH010000804.1:0-2467 GCA_966212365.1 uncultured Emticicia sp.
TGGTCGCCAATCATGCGCAAAGTGTTTCGCCAACTAATCCATTAATAAACTATACGAATGTGCCCATTAATACAGGAACAGTTTGGTTGGCAAACAATTATCTGGCTTTTACGGGTGTTGAGGAAATTAACAAGGCATTGGCAGCAGCAGTAAAAAGATTATATAAGGGTGCTTTTTTAACAATTGATATTAAGGGAAGCCCTGTTCCGAGCAGCGCAAGAGTATCTGCTCAATTAAAACTGATTATCAAATTTGATATGCAGTATAGTTATTGTGAGCATTCGCTTTTTGTTATAGACGGCCCGGTATGTCAATGATAAAAGAAGTTTAAACGAGGGGAGCATTTAAAAGATAAACCAATTTCAGGCTGCGATAGAATAGGCCATTGGTTTTCTTCGAATAAGGAAATAAGAGGTATATATCACCTCAAAATGAAATTCAGATTTCGGTATAAAATAAACGAATCAGGCCATGAAAAGGATATTTATTTTATTATTCATTTGCTCAATAGGGATTTTCTCATGTGAAGATGAATCACAGTATTTTAGGGTTGAGAAAACATTGAGTAAAACCAAAACGCTGACCTATATTATCAATACCACCGGACCAATTAATGCATCTTCCAGTTTATCAACCAAAGAGATTGTAACAACATTAACCGACGATGTTAAAAAAAATATAGATAGAGATGATTATACAATCAAGTCTCTGACTATCCAGTGGATTAGTGCTTCTATTCGTAAAAATTCAGCTAATACAGCTTCAAGTGCCAAAATGTCGACATTTATTGCAAAAACTGCGGGTCAAGGTTCTACACCATTAGTTCAGGAGAAAAATTTCGATATTGATGATACAGCTCCTGTTCTTTTAGGTGTTTATCTGGTTAAGGGGGGTATTGATGAGATTAATAATTCATTGGCAGCGGCAATTAAAAATACAGGGGGTAGCCCGACATTAAATATTGAAATAAAAGGCAATGCGGTTCCAGCCAATTCGAGATTGTCCGTTATTCTGAGTCTGAACATTTCTTTTAATTTAGAGTATGCCTATTGTGAAGAAGCTTTTCCTTATATAATGAATCCATTGGATGAATGTGTTTTGTGATTTCAGGAATTTAGCAGATTAAAGTAAAAGGTGCTGCCCATCCCAATTTCACTTTCAACACCTATAGTACCATTTTGTGCCTCAATAAATTCTTTACTAATGGCAAGGCCTAATCCTGTTCCGGTTTTTACACTCCCCGGTACCTGAAAATATTTGTCAAATATTTTGTCTTTATACCGTTTTTCTATGCCTTTGCCTTGATCATTGACTGAGAAATTGACCAATTCTCCATCCCTGACAACTTTTATAATGATTTTACTTTGTTCTGGAGAATAGTTAATCGCGTTAGTCAGAAAATTAATAAGTACCCAGGCTGTTTTTTCGGCATCTGCCTTTACATCTGGCAGATTCTCTTCTATTTCAGTCAATATCTGGATTTTCTTTTCCTCAGCCGGCACTTTTACAGCCTCAGTTGCAAATTTCAGAATTTGATAAGGAGTGCTTTTTTGGATATTCAATTGAATATTGCCCGTTTCGACCTGTGATAGATTCAGCAATTCACTTGTAATCTTCAATAATCGCTGACTATCATCTTTAATACTATCAATCAATTGTTTTTGCTCAGGGTTAATTGCACCTGTCTTTTGATTTTCCAGTAATTGTGTACTCATTTTAATGGATGAGATAGGGGTCTTCAACTCATGCGAAATAGTAGCAATGAAATTGGTTTTGGCGAAGTCTAACTCTTTAAATGGCGTAATATTTTTCAGAACTATCACGTGGCCTATATGTCTTTTTTCTTTTTCGCCTGTTGGAACAATGGCAATATCCACTACCTCTTTCTCAAAATAACTTTCTTTGTTATTGGCAAAAATCTTAATTGGTTGTTTTTTATCTTCTCTAGGGTCATTTTCAGGCATTATTAAGTCTTTAACTAACGAACGAACCAAATCATTCATTAACGATACATCTTGTGCCTGCTGTCCAATCAGTTGTCCGGGTTTTAATCCTGTTACTTTTAAAGCCTCATCATTAGCGAATAGTATTTTCTTGTTTTCATCTAAACCGATAACAGGGTCTTGCATATTGTTGATAAGCATTTCGATGCGCTTTTTCTCGAATAACAGTTGCGATAAATTGCTATTATTATACTCTTCCAGTTTTTCAGCCATTGTATTGAAAGACTTCGCTAATTCACCAAACTCGCTATGATCTTCAAAATACACTCTTTGAGAATAATCATTTGCTGCAATTTGCTTAATACTTTCCGTCAGTTTTTTGATTGGATTAGCAATATTGCTCGGTAGATTAATCAACAAAGTAAATGCAATCACAAAACAAAGCGTACCAGTAATAGCAATTCCAATGGTAGAGGAAGAGGCTGTTTGCTTAGCCACATCACTCTTCCGTTGTATAGCTTCCA
>CBIHRH010000805.1:0-2459 GCA_966212365.1 uncultured Emticicia sp.
ATTTTGATTCCATGTAAAGCCCGTTTTCAGACCAAAACCATTAGCATTAATACGGTCTCTGTATTGCAGGTAATAATCTTCACCATCGTTCAGCAACAATCTTGAAGTAGTATCACGGCTTATGCTCCCAAAATAATAGTATCCTTCGGCGCCGATATACAACGATTTACCAATCATATGCCCGCTACCTATTGAAGCCTTTGAAAAACCACCCTGCCCCTTATAAATATATTGTACTGAATTCTCAGTTCCCTGAATAGATGACGTATAACGCGCTTCGTGTTCAACACTTGAATGTGGTCTTAAACCTATCGACATCGTCCATTTAGGCTTTATCGGAAACGCCATCATCACGTGGCTCAGGTTTGCCCCGAAATCAGTTTGTGAATTAGTACCATCCGTAATTGTTCTGTATTGCCCGCGTATTCCTGTACTGAAAGCCACAAAACGGGTTTTTACCAACATAGCAGGGTTTAAGGTGTTTACGTAGATACCGTTGCCAAAAGTTAAACCCGTCCCCCCCATTGCGTCGCTGGCAATTGACCCAGGAGAGTTAATATCACCGATGCCTAAAGCAGAATAAGGCGAATTACCTGTCAGTCTGGATTCTTTTTGAGCGTAAGTATCAGTAAGTACGAAAGTGCAAACGAGAAAAAAATTAAGGAGTAGTAAGTTTTTCAACATTGTATCTTAAAATTCGGTTTAGCCCGATCAGGACTAAATTTGGTATCAATTCAATTTTTGTATCATCAATCAGCGTATTCTCAAGGGTGCCAATCTCAAATGAGCCCGCAAAGTTCGACTTTTTTATTTGACTTTCAAAGAAAGATGCATCTCCACCGCACAAGATTACCTGACATTTACCTAATTTTCTGTAATTTTCTATCATTCCGTGTACTTCGGCGATGATTCCGTTCACTACACCACTTTGTATACAGGCTCTGGTATTCTTGCCAATCAGGGGTGGAGCCTCCCCGGGTAGAATCCCCTCGGTGTCCACTAAGGGCAATCTTTTTGTAAACGTATGAAGCGATTCAAATCGTATCCTCATACCGGGAGAAATTATACCCCCTCTGAACGCCCCTTTGGGCTTTTCTCCACTTATATACACATTTCTGTCATCAATAGACACATAGTCATATTTAATGGCAGTACCCATGTCTATAATCAGACAATTATGGTCGGGATAAAGAAAATTTGCTCCTACTGCCGCGGCCAGTCTATCCGACCCTAAAGTCTGGGGTGTTTCATAATCTTTCTCAATCGGTAAGGCTGTCGATGGGTTCAGTATCAGCTTGTCGAACGTAACTTCCTCAAAGATAGCTTCTAATTCTTCCTGATTTTTAGTTACCGACGAAATCAGGGCTTTTTTAACTTTTTTTAACGTGAGGAAATCGTCCAGTGCATCAATCTCAAGACCCAGGCTGACTTCTATCAGCTCATCCCCTTCAAAAAGGCCCACTTTGGCAAAAGTATTGCCGATGTCAACTACTCCAAACATGGCTATTCTTCTGTTTTTTTGATGCCCTCTTTTTTCGACTTCTTCCTGATTTTCTTTGGTCGCTTCACCATCTCAATCGGGTATCCCAACAGTTCCCTGATAACTACAGACGCACAAACACCGCCAAAGGCTGCAGGGATATACGAAATGGTGCCATAAGCTGAACGCTTGAAATTACTGCCATCGGTCAATATCAACGAATCGCGCTTCACGGCTTCGGTTGAAAAAACGGCTTTAATACCATAATTCACCGCTAATTTCTTGATACGTTTGCGTACATATTGCGCAAACAAGCATTCGTAAGTATCGTATAAATCGGCTACTACGAGTTTAGTCGGGTCGAGTTTCCCTCCTGCACCCATCGAACTAACAATTTTCTGTTTCTGCTCGTATGCCGTAGATAATAAAGTCAGTTTTGGGGTGATACTATCGATACAATCCATTACATAATCATATTTTATGGTCAGAATCTCGCGGCATTTTTCAGGCGTCAGAAACTCCTTTACTACGTTCAGTTTCAATTTCGGGTTAATGGCTAGCAGACGCTCGGCCATAATATCGGCTTTCGATACGCCATGATTTGTCGCCAGGGCAGGTAATTGTCTGTTTCGGTTGCTTGGGTCAACTACGTCGCCATCAACAATGGTCATTTCGCCCACACCGGCACGGCAGATAAACTCGGCTGCAAACGAGCCTACGCCTCCTAATCCAACAACTAATACGTGGGCATTTTGTAAAGCATCAATTCCTTCTTTTCCGACCAACAATTCGGAACGAGACAACCAGGCAGGCATATTCTTTAAAGAGTAGTAAGGTTTAATAAACTTCAAAGGTAAGCAGAAATGGTTTAAGTCTGTTAATTCTGGGCATGAAGATGAAAATGAGGGTGTCTCAAAAGTTTTTCACGCCAAAGAGGCTTTGGCGAGGCGTCGACCCGCGCGGCGTCCGCCCCCACCCT
>CBIHRH010000806.1:0-2448 GCA_966212365.1 uncultured Emticicia sp.
GAAGGTAAATGGCAATAAACTATTTATCTTATATTTATAGTCCTCTGGAGACACCATGCATGTCGTCACTACCAAGACAGAAACGGTTAAAATCAATTATCTCCCTCTTTCCTCACTTCAAATATTTTTCTCAACCATTGTTTTTTCTCGTTTTTTTCTTCTTCGTCTTCTTCCTTAGTAGGTTCATATTTTTTGAGTGGCAGTAAATCAGGCTGTCCAGCATCTACCCAACAGGTAAACCAGAAATCGCCAATCATTTTTATTGATGCCCGCATTTGTCGTTCAACCTGATTTTTAAGCATCTGATGATATTTAGTGGTAAAATCTCTGGAATATACACGGGTAGTAACGTCATTTATCTCTTCAAAACTAAACTTCTTATCTTCTGAGAATTGAGTACTTAATTCTCTTTCGAATAATAATACCGAATCTAAAGCTGCATTGGCGCTCATCACAGCTTGCCAGGCTTTTTTTTGAGGATATTCTTCATAAGTAGCTTGTCCGACAAAGAAATCATAGTTTTCAGCGAAAGTTTCAGGTAAACGACTTTCCCAAAATCCATGAATCCCTACCTGATTACTTAGTTGACCATTGTAATTTTTGGTAGTATGCAGTGGTACATGGGCATCAGCTATATAATGTCCTATATCTGCTGAAAGACTCAATATTCTTCTGATATTCTTAACTCTGAATGCTTCGGTTAATTGATATTTCATAGAATTAATATACCAAGGTACAATGCCATGTGCATAGAGTGAATCCTCCCCTATTTTATCAACCGCATCCTTCCACGTAGATTTAACCAATTGCCTTCTGGCAGAATCGGCATAATTATCTAAATCAATAAAGTGCTTTGAAGCTTCTCCTTTCACTGCAAATCGTCTTTGGTCGGCATTAATGGCATTTTCAGTAATATAGTCGATATTTTTCTTATAAAAGCCAAACATTTCAGGTGGTAATGTAAACACCGCTAAACGATTAATCTTCTTGTGCGCAAAAAATCCCCATAACGAACGTTGCTTTTCACTATTCTCAACAGTTTTAAATGCCATTATAGTAAAAAGTACCACAGTTATGACAAGTAGTAGTAATGGGTTAAAATTCTTCCTTAGTCTTGCAAAAAGTAGTATTATTTGCTTCATTCGCAATAGTTTTAAATATTCCCCTAATATTATATCAATTTCATTAAAATGAAAAAAATTCTATTGCTCTTTTGTTTTTGCACTACTCAAATCCTTGCCCATAATACCCTGAAATTTGCTTCAATCGGTCAGTTTAAAACCCAAGGAGGGAAAATTATTCATAATTGCAAATTAGGCTATCGCACTTTCGGGCAATTAAATGCCGAGAAACGCAATGCTATCTTATTCCCAACATGGTTTGGAGGAAAAAGCGAAAACCTCGTAGGCAATGCAGGAACTATGATTGATACAACTAAATTCTATTTAATTTTAGTGGATGCTTTAGGCAATGGTATTTCTTCATCTCCCTCTAACACCCCAGGCTTTCCAGATATTACTATCAGAGATATGGTAAATGCAGAGCATGCTCTAATAACCAAGAAACTCCAAATTAATCATTTGTATGCTGTTATTGGTATTTCGATGGGTGGCATGCAGACTTTTGAATGGCTGACGGCTTATCCTGATTTTATAGAAAAGGCGATACCAATTGTTGGGTCTCCTAAGCAATCATACTATGATATACTACTCTGGAAAACAGAATGGAATATTATTGAACAAGCCGGCAAAAGTCCGACTGCCCGTAAAAATGCTATGCGACAAGTAGCAACCGTACACAATCTGAATTTAGCAACACCGGATTTTTATGTGCGTACAGAAAAAGCTGAGAACGCCTATACCAAAATGCAGAAAGCAGGTGAAGATAGGGCAAACGAACATAATCCGGAAAATTGGATTTGCCAGATAAAAGCTATGCTTTCGCAAGATATCTATAAAACCTCAGGTAAATCGTTAGCAGAAATGGCTAATCATATCAAAGCAAAGGTCTTGGTAATAGTTGCTACAAGAGATGCGATGGTAAATCCGCAATCGGCTATGGAATTTGCTAAGGCTTTGAATATCGGCTATGTAGAACTAACAGGTGACTGTGGGCACATTGCAACAGGCTGTGAAGTAGACAAAGTAAGAAAAGCGGTCTCAGCGTTTCTATAAAATTACAAAAGAATATTTTTTATATTAAGAAATCTTAAAAAGCTGATTTTGTATCCTTAAAATCAAAAAAATACATTTTTTCTTTTCAAAATCTCAAATTTGAGACCTTCAGATTTGAGATTTTGTATTTTTTGAGTAAAAGTACCTAAAAATTAAACTTATTCTCCTTTTTTTACCATTTTCATACAATATTAATAATTCTAAACAAGTTAACAAAAACAGAATATTATTCTGTAAAAACAGAAAAATATAAAATCAATAAAATATTTTCTTG
>CBIHRH010000807.1:0-2445 GCA_966212365.1 uncultured Emticicia sp.
AGGTAAGCATAGGATAGATTATTGGACAAGCTACCATCTATAACTAATTTTGCTTGAGTAGGTGTTTCAGTGCCAATACCAACTGCACCATTATTTTTAATAATCATTTTAGAACCGGAATCATTTTTCAAGAGCAAGTGCCCTGCAGTTTCACTATTACCACTCCCGGTAGAAATAAATTGCCACTTCTTACCCCCTGTAGAAGTATTTTTTAAAGAGAACCATGTTCCTGTAGCAGAGGAACTGTTGGCTTCTAATGTTTCGTTAACTGTACTGGCGATTTCTAATTGAAAAGCAGGAGTTTTTGTGCCAATACCAACCTGACCAGTATTTTCTACAACAAAACGTGAATTATCACCACCTTCTATAGCAAATGAACCATTTTCGTCTTGTCCAATGTCAATAAAACTGGCACCAATACCCTGAAAACGCATTTGAGGCGCTTTACTTGTAGTAGATAGTAACCTTGCCACAACAAGAGTATTATTATTGGATGGCGTCCAATTTTGCACAATAAAGTGTGCATTTTCGTTGGCTAATACGTCTAATTTACTGGCATTTTCAAAAGGCGTATGAGCGCCTATAATTAATCTGCCATTTATGCCCATATTTCGCTCCAGAAAATCTCCATAAATTAAAGGAGCAGGGTCATTGGAGTTATGAATATACAATTTATCATTGCCTGTAGCATTAAAGCCTGCTCCATCTCCTATAAATATATTATAACTTCCTGTTGCGTTCGAACCTGCATAAGAACCTATAGCTACATTGGAACTACCAGAAATATTACCCACAAGTGCTAAGCGGCCAACAGCTGTATTAAAATTTCCCGTAACATTATTTTCTAAAGCTCCTCCGCCTAAGGCTACATTATTTCCTCCGGAAGTAATTTTTGCTCCAGCATTAAAACCAACGAAAGTATTATATTTTTGAGTTAAGTCATCACTTTTTCCTGCACCTTCGCCAATAAATACCCCTAAGCCTGTATTACGAACATCTATTCTGCCATTAATACGTGCATTTCCATCTACCTCAAGCATTTCTGATGGGTTGAGTACTCCTATACCAACCCTACCAGTATTTCGTATAATCATTCTGGTACCCTCGTGATCTTTGAAGTGTAGTTGGCCGTATCCGCCATTTTCACTGGTACTGCCCGAGCCGGAATGGAATATCTGCCACTCTGTCGAAATGGGAGTTTCATCAATACTACCTGAAACGCCTGAGGAGATTCTTATACCTACACCATTAGTCGAACTTCCACTAAAGTTTGCAATTGTTGGAGAAACGGTATTCCTAACATCTAATTTATACGCCGGACTATTAGTGCCGACGCCTAGATTGACCGAGGGCACCTGATATAAATGAGTATTGTTGATAGCCCAATAAGAGTCTTTAAAAAAACTCGGGTCTGTCCAGCTTCCGTTTCCTGTCTCATCTGAGGTCATTACTTTAAGTGCACCTGCTCCGTTAGTCATCCTAAGAAATTTGGTTGATACTGTATCTGTCCATCTTCCATTTCCAGAATTATCTGAAGCCATCACTTTAAGTGTACCTGCTCCATCCGTCATTTTAAGAGATTTGGTTGATAATGTATCCGTCCACCTGCCGTTTCCTGCATTATCTGAAACCATCAATTTAGATACACCGGCACCATTAGTCATTCTGATAAATTTGGCGGATAGTGTATCAGTATTCGTTTGTGATTTAGGAAGTATAGTTACGCTTTGTGAAAAAGCCTCGGTTAAGGCAATTGTGAAAAAAAGAATTGATAGGGTTAAATGGTTTAGCTTTATAGAGGTATTCATGGGTAAATAAGGTTTATCTGATATGAGTATACGCTTTAAATTTCAAAAAGGATTATATGTGTCATTTAGATGCAACAAAATTGTTTGACAAAATTGTTTAAATAGATTTAAAAAAATATGACCACACGGTCATTTTTTTGTAAAATTAAGGTCTGATGCCATTGAGCACGAATGCCTTAATTTTACTCCTTCTTTTCCTGATAAATGCCTTCATACCTTCTTCATCTCTGTTTTCTTTTGCTTTTATATAAGCCATTGTCAGATAGGGCATAACACATAGACCGTAAATATTCATAATTAAATCTTCACCAGTCACATCTTCACTCACAGTGCCTTGTTGTTTCTCATTTTTAAGAATTTCGTCTAACTGAAATGGAATCGTATCTTGTTGTGAATGTGCCAAAAAATAGGCCAATTCTTCTGATTCATTAAACAAATTGACCAAAAAGCTAGGTAATCCGGGTTTGGCTTCAAACAAATCACCCACTACTTCTATAATACCTCCCACCAATGTATCTAAATCAACCTGCTCACCAATCAGGCGCTTCATGTGAGAAAATATCATGTTCAAGGTACTTTCTAATATCTCCTGAAAAAGCGATTCTTTCGTCCGGAAATAATAGTGTAACATCGTTCG
>CBIHRH010000808.1:0-2441 GCA_966212365.1 uncultured Emticicia sp.
TCCACCTGATTCAAGACCATATAAGCACCCGATTTAGCAGGCATTGCCAGATTACGGCCACTGAATGCCATCTTGTTGATGTCTTCATATCTATCAAAATCATGTGCACCTAAAGACGCATTTCTTAAAGTGAATGTTTGCTCTGATTTCAAAGATGGTAAGCCATTAGCTCCCTGGTCTTCGTAAGCGGCCCTTACAATGTAAATACCCTTGCCTTTATCGTTAGCTGGCAATTTGGCTGTGTATTTACCTTGCAATGGTAATGATTTAGCTTTAGGTTTTTCGTTGGCAATATTCAGGATATACTTCACCATTTCGGTAGCATCGGCTGTTGATACTTGTGGATGACCCGCCATAGCGGTTTCTCCCCAAACACCACTACCACCACTGATTACTTTCTTTGCCAGACGGTCAATGGCTTCTTTATCACCTTTGTACTTCATGGCCACTTCACGATAAGCTGGCCCGATAGATTTTTTCTCTACACTGTGGCAGGCTTTGCAATCACTGGCTTCAATCAGTTTTTTACCTGTTGCAAAAGCAGCACTGGCATCAGCCGAGCGGTGGCCTTGTGCAATGGCTATTTTATCGAAGCCTTCTGCCAGATAATCAATATTTACGGCTACATTTTCAGCATCAATACCATTACCTAAAGTACCATCTTCTTTGTCTTTTACTTTGATGTCGTATTCAAACGATTTATTGGCGACATAAAACGATTTGTTTCCTTTTGGCATGTCGAAACTCAATACCGGAGGTTCGTTACCTGCTACTAATTCTAAAGATTGAGAGTTAGTACCACCTTTGCCATCATTAATGGTTAATGTAGCTTTATAAACTCCTGGTTTAGTTAATGTTACGCTGGCATCAGGCGTAGCGATTGCTTTATTAAAGCCATTTTTTGAGGTGATTTGCCAGCTATATTTCAAGACATCTCCATCAGCATCGGTAGAGCCTTTTGAACTTAGTTTTACAGTAAATGGCACTGCACCACCTGATTGATTAGCTGCTACGGCAATTTGTGGTTTGCGATTACCACCATTGTATTCGATACGAATCAAACGGGCGTCATCATTACCTGTAAACCAACCTGAACCATATTCCAGCATATATAAGTCGCCATTTTCGGCAAATTCCATATCCATTGGGTTGCTGAATTTATAGCTTGGCATAAAGCGCTCCATCGATACATAGTTGCCATCTTTGTCCATTGTTACCGCCATAATCCAACCACGCATCCATTCATAAATCAACAATTTGCCATTATAATATTGCGGGAAGGCACGAGGAGCCGCTTTAAAATTATCCGAATAAAATACAGGACCTGCCATAGCATTTCTTCCACCGCTACCTACTAATGGAAACTCCTTAGAGGCGGCATAAGGATACCAGATAAAGGCTTTTTGAGCCGGAGGTAATACTTTCAAGCCGGTATTGCTTGGTGAAGTATTGGTTGGGGCATTCACATCCCATTTTTCTAATGATTTGCTATTAGCAAAATCATATTTATTGTAGGCCTTATTATCGCCGACAAAATGTGGCCAGCCGAAGTTACCTGCTTTGCGTGCCTGACCTACTTCATCGTGTCCGGCCGGGCCTCTGTCGTCAGCGGGCTTGCTGCCATCAGGACCCACTTCGCCCCAATACACAAATCCGGTTTTGTTATCAACCGCAATTCTGAATGGGTTTCTGTGTCCCATCGTATAGATTTCAGGACGTGTACCTGCTGTACCTTTTGCAAATAAATTACCTTCTGGTATAGTATAGCCACCATCAGCAGTTGGTTTGATTCTGATGATTTTCCCTCTCAAATCATTAGTATTAGCCGATGATTTCTGTGCATCCCACGATTCTCTGCCTGGTCTTTCATCACTTGGGCTATAACCATTCGAACCATGCGGGTTGGTATTATCACCTGTAGATAGGTAAAGATTACCCACTTTATCCCAGGCAATAGAACCGGCGGTATGGCAACATTCTTCACGCTGAGTTGGAATCTCAAGTAGTACTTTCTTAGATGAAAGTACCAGTTCATCACCTTTCAATTCATAACGAGTAAGGATATTGGCAGATTTTTCAGGTGTTGAGTAGTATAAATATATCCAGTGATTCTGTGCAAAATTCGGGTCTTTGCTCATTCCCAATAGTCCATCTTCTGCTGTTGATTCTTTGCCCTCTTTGTTTTTGTATTTAGTACTTACCGGTATATTAGCAATGGTTTTCAATTGCTTGGTTTTGGTATTGTAAATTCTTACTGCTCCTTTGCGCTCAATGAATAAGATGCGGCCATCGTTCAGCACGCTCAATTCCATGGGCTCGTCCAGTTTTTCTTCTAAAACCACTTTAGTAAAACGGTTTTCTTCTGGACGGGCATTGGCATAGTTCAAAGGTTTAGGGTTTGGCCCACCCATTGCATAGTTAATACCAGCATATAAGTGATT
>CBIHRH010000809.1:0-2411 GCA_966212365.1 uncultured Emticicia sp.
TTCTCGCTCAGATTCAGTACCTTGCTGACTTTCTCTTCCAGAATCGCCTGTATTTCCAACAATTCTCCGTTCGATTTTACCGCATGCTTTTGCTGGAGTTTGTAGAGTAAATCCAGACGGGTCTGGATGGTTTCTATCTGATTGCTATCTAATTCAATGCCCTCTTCTTCTGATTCAATATCACGCGCAACATCTTTCAATTCAAGCAAGCAAGACTGGATGCGGTCTTTATATTGCTGATATTCAGGTGAATAGCCGGAAATAGGGTTCAGATTTGCTACTGTGCTTTGCAATACTGATAATACCGATTGTTCAGATTCGGTTAAATAGGCATGAGCAGTCAGCAGGCGTTGTTTTACTTCTTCGGCATGCTCCAAGATATTCAATTCCTGTTCCAGCTGTTCCTGCTCATTGGCTTCCAGTTTGGCTTTTACGAGTTCATCCAACTGGAAACTATTGTATTCAAACTCTTTCTTATTCTGGTCTGATTCAACCTGCAATTGCTCGTACGCATCCTGCAGTTTTTTATAGGTGCGATACTTATCCTGATACTCTACCAGTTTATCATGAGATTGGGCATAGGTATCAATAATGGTCAGTTGGTATTCATTAGAGCCTAACTGGATGGAGTCGTGCTGTGAGTGAATATCCATCAACTGAGAGGTGATTTTGCGAAGCGTTTCAAGCGTTACGGGTGTATCATTGATAAACGCACGGGATTTACCGCTCGGGGCAATTTCCCGACGAATGATACAAGGGTTTTCGAAATCTAGTTCTTCTTCGTCGAATATGTTTTTTACATAGAAGCCATCCATAGAAAAAGTACCTTCAATGATACATTTCTCGGCTTCGTTGTAGAGTGTTTTTACGTCAGCACGATTCCCCAGCAGCAAACCTATCGCACCTAGCATAATAGATTTTCCTGCACCGGTTTCGCCTGTTACAATATTGAGATGAGCATCAGGAGAAAGTTCGAGGTGCTCAATCAGGGCATAATTCTTAATCAGAAGGTGTGAAAGCATGAAAAAAGCTTTGTTTGAGTGATTAAGCTATTAAAAGAACTTGTTTTTGACAACGAATAAAATTATCTGTCGAATGATTTATTATTTATGCTGCCAGCTTATTAAGTTTTAAAATAAATTCGTTCAAAAAGATGCCGGATTTGATAGAGACAAGGCATTGCCTCGCTCTACTTTTCTACGGGCACTCTATAATTTAAAGAACTTTTATTTCTTGATTCTTAGCTAAGCAGACACAAATTTCGGTCAAAACAAGTTCAATACTAATGCTTTTAAAATAGCTAATAATAACGATTGAAAAAGGTTTTTATTGGCACAACTCTATTCAGAATAATTGATTCTGAACATATTATCCTATACAAATTCAACGCCAAAATGTTTTAAAACATTCACCCGGTTAATTGGGCAAATTTAGAATTAAAAAGAAGAAGGTATCAAGGTTTTACATAAATTTTTTGTAAACCTTGATACCTTCTTTCTATGGATATTTACTATTTATCCGCTTTTCCTACTTCTTCACAAACTTCATCGAAACTGAATTCATACAATAGCGCAAGCCTGTAGGTTTTGGGCCATCGTCGAAAACGTGCCCTAAGTGAGCTTTGCAGCGATTACAAACTACCTCGGTGCGCACCATGCCATGGCTGGCATCTACTTTATTCTCTACACTACATTCATTAAGAGGCTTATAAAAACTGGGCCAGCCTGTGACTGATTCAAATTTGGTATCTGAACTGAAAAGGTCTAAATCGCAACATACACATTTATAAATGCCTTTTTCGTGATTGTCCCAGTATTCGCCTGTAAAAGCTCTTTCTGTACCTGCTTTACGGGCCACAGCAAATTGCACCGGACTCAACTGTTTTTTCCATTCCTCTTCCGATTTCTGTACTACGGTAATATTGCAATCGGGTTTTGCTTTGGCTTTATCTTTTTGGGCATAGGTATTACCTGTCAGCAATACACATACCATCAGGGCGATACTCTTCCAAACTGTCTGTTTTTTCATGGTTTTTATTGATAGAATTGATTGTTTTAAAATGATTAATAATTGACTTAAGAGAGTCCCGTAGGGATGGTATATCGGTAGAAAGAATTATAAGATCGAAACAGAAGTCCCGTAGGGACGGTATATTTAACTAATGTTTTGAGGTCTTAATATATTATCCCTACGGGATACCAATGATACGGATTTAGACTTTTTCTACAGATATATCATCCCTACGGGATTACAAATCTGGCTAGTATAAACAATTCCCGTTTTCTTTGTCAACTTAAATACTGAAGATTAATCTACATCTATAATTACGGAAAAATTAAATAAAAAGTTTTGGAAATTTATACTTTGGCATAATTTTAACGTTAGAATAAAAAAATGCTTTACAAACGTGC
>CBIHRH010000810.1:0-2405 GCA_966212365.1 uncultured Emticicia sp.
GCTCGTTGTCGTCAAGGTAAATTTTACGCATACGAATTGACTTAGGCGTGATTTCTAAGTATTCATCTTTCTGGATATACTCCATGGCATCTTCTAAAGAGAAGTTGATTTTCGGAGCAATACGAACGTTATCATCAGAACCAGAAGCACGCATATTGGTTAACTTCTTCGCTGTTTGCAGGTTAATCACCAAGTCGTTCTGACGGTTGTGCTCACCTACTACCATGCCCATATAAATATCTTCGTTCGGATCAATAAAGAATACCCCTCTATCCTGCAATTTGTCAATTGAATAAGGAGTCGCAGGGCCATTACCCATCGAAATCAACGAACCGTTGATACGGCCGGGAATAGCACCTTTGAATGGCTCGTATGCCTTGAAGCGGTGATTCATGATAGCCTCACCATAAGTAGCTGTCAAAACATTTGAACGTAAACCAATCAAACCACGAGATGGGATATTGAACTCAAGGTGTTGTAAATCGCCTTTTGGTTCCATAATCAATAACTCACCTTTACGTTGCGTTACTAATTCAATTACTTTACCTGCAGTTTCTTCCGGTACGTCTACAACCAAAGTTTCAACCGGTTCTAATCTTTCACCGTTTTCGCCTTCTTTGTATAATACCTGTGGCTGGCCTACCTGTAATTCATATCCTTCACGACGCATTGTTTCAATCAATACTGACAAGTGAAGAATACCACGACCAAATACTACAAATTTATCTTCTGTTTCACCTGTTTCTACACGTAGAGCAAGGTTTTTCTCGGTTTCTTTCATCAAGCGGTCACGTAAGTGACGCGAAGTAACGAATTTACCTTCTTTACCAAAGAACGGAGAGTTATTGATGGTAAACAACATGTTCATTGTCGGTTCATCAATTGCAATACGTGGTAATGCTTCCGGATTTTCAGCATCAGCAACAGTGTCACCAATTTCGAAATCTTCGATACCTGTTACTGCACAAATCTCACCAGAACCTACTTCTGTCACTCTTGCTTTTCCAAGGCCTTCAAATACGTGTAATTCTTTGATGCGCATCTTTTTGGCGCTACCGTCAGCTTTCAGAAGCGCTACCTGCATACCTTCTTTCAAAACCCCTCTAGCCACACGACCGATAGCAATACGACCTACGAAAGATGAATAATCTAAAGAGGTAATCTGCATTTGTGCACTACCGTCTACAACCGGAGAAGCAGGAATGTTAGCTACGATAGCATCCAATAATGGAATGATGTCTGTCGTTGGTTTTTTCCAGTCTGTGCTCATCCAGCCTTGTTTTGATGAACCATAAAGACAAGGGAAGTCCAATTGGTCTTCAGTTGCTTCAAGGTTGAACATCAAGTCGAAAACCTGCTCGTGAACTTCTTCAGGACGACAGTTTTCTTTATCTACTTTATTTACTACTACAATGGGTTTTAGTCCTAATTGTAAAGCTTTTCCTAATACGAAGCGGGTTTGAGGCATTGGTCCCTCAAAAGCATCAACTAATAAAATAACACCATCGGCAAGTTTTAAAACGCGCTCTACCTCGCCACCGAAGTCGGCGTGGCCTGGAGTATCTATAATATTGATTTTAACATCATTATAACGTACAGATACGTTTTTTGACACGATGGTGATTCCGCGCTCACGTTCCAAATCGTTGTTATCAAGAATTAAATCACCGAATTCCTGATTTTCCCTGAAAATTTTTGAAGCATGAATAATTTTGTCAACCAACGTCGTTTTACCGTGGTCAACGTGGGCAATAATGGCAATGTTTCTAATATTTTGCATTGAAGTCTAACTGTTATCGTAATGCGTCAATCTTTACCCCAACGCATCACGGATAAACGACTAACGAACTACACCTTTTTAAAATAAACTGCAAAATTAGAAAAATACAATGAGAAATCCTCATTTTTCTATAATAATCCCATGATTATTAAATTGTTAATAAGAATAGTACAAAAAACGAAGCGTTTTGTAGAAGAGTTTATCCTAAGAAAGTATATACGAAAGTCTTGGAAAAGTATAAATTTATTGATGAATGATAAGCATAGTCTCAAATAACAAAGTATAAATCTTCAGATACTTTATTATAAAATATTTACGTGTTGGCCGAAATTATTCAAAGGTTTTAATATATCGTCCCTACGGGACTTCGCTTTTAAAAATGGCTGCTTTTCTACCAATATATCGTCCCTCTGGGACTAAAGATCCCGTAGGGATGTTATGTCGGTAGAAAAAATAAGCTTTTCAGAGAACAATATCCCGTAGGGATAATATATTTTTAATTTCATCCAACGAATAAAATGTCCAATTTATCTCCGTAGATTAAAACTCGTTCAGAATTATGACTTTTGTTTCTATCGTATTAGAAACATTTCCTGAGCGGTCTTTAATAGTAACCTGGTATTTC
>CBIHRH010000811.1:0-2391 GCA_966212365.1 uncultured Emticicia sp.
GAATTTTCCCAACTACTACTGAGCCGGCCGGCGAAATGCATACGGTAACTATTTATTGGAATGAAACCAATTCGGATAAAATAACCTTTCATTTAAATCTTTCAAATGGTAATACACTGACCGAAAAAATTCTGGTCAATGATGAATTAAAGTGGGAGAAATCGAATGGTTATAAAGAAATTACCCTCTTTAAATAAAATTCTCATTAATAGCTGAAAGATTTTGAATCTAGTCTATTTGACTAACTATCATTTTATTAGCATTGATTTTAAGGCGTAATTATGTAGCCCCAATTTATTATTCGTCTTAATTTTTTAATTTCTAAGCCATATTCTACAAAATATTTTGAAAGTGTCAGACGTTTAAGAACAGTTTGACACTTTTTTTATCGCTCCATCTCTACCACAAATCTGTATGAAATTTAAAGCCGTTATTTTTGACTTCGGAAACGTAATCATCAACATTGACATCCCTCGCACTTTTCAGGCTTTTGCTACACTCACCGGCAAAAGACAAGCTGTTATTGAAAAACTCGTATCAGAAAATCAATTATTCAGACGTTATGAAACCGGACAATTCACCGATATTGAGTTCAGAGAAATTGTCAGACAAACCGTTGGCTTCCCACTAAGTGATACTGAAGTAGATAGAGCATGGAACTCTCTTTTGCTGGATATTCCCCAAAGACGAATCGACTTATTAAAAGAAATCCGTAGAAAATATCCTATTTATCTGCTCAGCAATACCAACAATATTCATATTGAAGCCTCTAATTCATATTTGAAGAAAGCATTTGGGTATAGGCATTTAGATGAACTATTCGACCAGTTATTTTTATCGTATGAAATAGGCATGTGGAAACCTGATACAGAAATCTATCAATATGTATTAGATGAAATCAACCTGAAACCACATGAAGTATTATTTTTAGATGACAATCCACACAATATCCAATCAGCAAGTGCCTTAGGTATGCAAACAATTCTGGTAGAACCCCCAACTTGTATCACTGAATATTGTAAAACGATTTTTTAAATCGTTTCTTTGTACCACAATTATACTTAGCTAATGAAGCAAAACCGGACATTACTTATACAAATTACCCTCTTTGTTGTTACGCTTATCACCACCACAATTACAGGAGCAGAATGGATTTTCGGCAATTCTTTCTTTTTCGGAACGAATCCCATGGGTTGGCATGAATTGGTGCAAGGTCTTCAATATTCTCTCCCATTCTTAGGTGTGCTAACCATCCATGAGTTCGGGCATTATTTTGTAGCAAGAAAACACAAAACAGACGTAACACTTCCCTTTTATATTCCTCTCTGGTTGGGGGGACTAGGTTATACCTTTGGAACGCTTGGGGCTTTTATCCGAATAAAAGAACGCATTCAATCAAGAGTGAAATATTTCGATATAGGTATTGCCGGGCCTTTAGCAGGTTTTGTAGCAGCCTTATTTGTACTTTGGTATGGTTTTACGCATTTGCCTAGCCTTGATTATGTTTTCAATTTATTCCCGCAATTGAATCAGTATGGTATGGAATACGGAAAGTTTTTAGAAACTACTACCGAATATACCTCTGTTAAATTAGGAGATAGCCTGTTATTCAAGTTTTTTCAAGATTATATAGCCGTAGGCGAGCTACCTCACCCTTATCTATACACCAATTATCCAATCATTTTTGCTGGATATTTATCACTCTTCTTTACGGCATTGAATCTCTTTCCGATTGGTCAGTTAGACGGTGGGCATATTCTTTATGGTCTGATTGGCGATAGAGCATTTAATATTGTTTCGCCTATTTTGTTTACTATATTCGTATTTTATGCAGGTTTAGGTTTGTTTAAGGTTGATGAGTTTTTTGTTTTTGATACAAGTATAATCTGGAAATTCGCTCTCTATATTGGTTTTACCTACCTATGTTTTTCGAGAATTTCGGAAAATCTTGTCACAAATCTGCTGATAACCTTTAGTGTTATTGCGATTCAGTTAATAATCTCCTATTTTTACCCCACGGTTGAGGGGTATTCAGGATTTTTAGCTTTTGGCTTAATGATTGGCCGTTTCTTAGGAATCTACCATCCTCCAACCCACGACAAACAACCGCTTACCTTAGAAAGGCAGATTTTAGGTTGGATTGCGCTGTTGATTTTTATTCTTTGCTTTACCCCAAAGCCTTTTACATTTATACAAAATGCTTAGTTGGTTATCGAAATCCATTTTTAGGTTGGTTGGTTGGAAAACAATTGACAATCTACCGCCTGATCTAAAAAAGGGTATTTTTGCAGTGGCTCCACATGCTACCTGGTACGATTTCCTGGTTGGTGTAGGGGCTCGTTCTGATTTGGGCAAATCAATCAAGTATTTAGGTAAAGCCGAACTGTTTCG
>CBIHRH010000812.1:0-2380 GCA_966212365.1 uncultured Emticicia sp.
GAAAGAAGAAGCCTATATTGAGAATGGAAAAGTGAAAACCAAAGTGCCGATTGTTGCATTAGGTGGTTCGGTAGCCACTCCAATAGCAGGTGTGAAGGCAGAAATAATAGAAGTAAAAAGCTTTGAAGAACTCAAGTCATTAGGGGAAGCTAAAGTAAAAGGTAAAATAGTATTATTTAACCGCCCGATGGACCCGACAAAGATTAATACTTTTGAAGCCTATGCGGGAGCTGTTAATCAACGCGGAAATGGTGCCTCGGAAGCGGCTAAGTATGGTGCAGTAGGGGCGATTGTGCGCTCGATGACTACTTTGCAGGATGATAATCCTCATACAGGTGGTATGCGTTATGCACCAGGAATCCCGATGATTCCTACAGCGGCTATCAGCACGAATGGGGCGAATTTATTGAGTAAATTATTAAAGGATAATCCAAAATTGAAATTTTACTTCAAACAAAACTGTCAGACTTTAGCAGATGCGCCATCGCACAATGTAGTAGGGGAGATACGCGGTACAGAAAAACCGGACGAAATTATAGTGGTAGGGGGGCACCTTGATTCATGGGATTTGGCAGAAGGAGCTCAGGACGATGGTTCGGGTTGTGTACAGGCTATTGAGGTATTACGTGCCATGAATGCGTTGGGCATAAAACCAAAACGCACAATCAGAGCCGTGATGTTTATGAATGAAGAAAATGGTTTGAGAGGTGGTACTAAGTATGCCGATTTGGCTAAACAAAATAATGAAAAACATATCGCGGCGATTGAATCTGACAATGGTGGGTTTACACCAAGAGGTTTTGGTATGGTGGGCACAACCGCACAGATAGCTAAAGTAGAAGTATATAAAAACTTATTAGCTCCTTATGGATTAGCCGAAATAGGAAGAGGTGGCGGTGGTGCAGACATCGGCCCATTAGGGAATCTGGGTACTTTATTGATTGGCTTCAAACCGGATTCTCAACGATATTTCGATTTCCACCATGCGCAAAATGATAAATTGGATGCCGTAAACGAAAGAGAATTACAGCTAGGCGCTGCATCTATGGCTGCTTTGGTGTATTTGATTGATAAGTATGGGTTGTAGCCTCCTCACCCCAACCCCTCTCCTGTTTCAGGAGAGGGGCTTTTAGCTTAAAGGGAGCTTAAAAAGGTATTCATATCAAAATAGAGTAGGCTTTTTATAACTTCACCACGACTCTTCCCATCTGCCCACCTTTCAGTATCTTCTTAATTTCTCTATCCAAGCCTTTTAAACCAACCGTTTTTGCAATAACTTGAATGCCTTCGGGTTTCCATTTTCTAGCCAGATTCTTCCACATTTTCTTCCGCCATTCAATATCACATTCTGAAGAATCAATACCAAACATCGAAACTCCGCGTAAGATGAATGGAAAAACAGTGGTTGGTAATTCAGGTGATTGTACCAAGCCGCACAAACTGACAACTCCATTATATTGCATCGATTTCAAGATAGTAGCCAGCATATTACCACCTACCGTATCAACACAACCTGCATAAATACCTTTCAGCATAGGCCTGCCTGATTGGTCGTTAACTGCTTCGCGGGAGATTACTTCTTTTGCACCTACATTTAAAAGAAAAGTTTCTCCTTTGGGTTTACCTGTTACACCAACTACATCAAAACCCAATTTAGCAAGAATCATAACTGCCATTGTACCTACGCCACCAGTCGCACCAGTTACAATCACTTTACCTTTGCCAGGAGTAAGTCCATTTTGTAAGAGTTTATCAATACATAAAGCAGCTGTTAGTCCGGCTGTGCCAAAAATCATACTTTCTTTTAGACGTAGACCTCTGGGTAATTTTACTACCCATTTGGCAGGCACACGGATATATTGCCCGAACCCACCTGCAGTATTCATACCTAAATCAAAACCTGTAACAATGACCTGCTCGCCCACAGAAAACTCATTAGAACCAGATTCTTCTACAATTCCCGCAGCATCAATACCTGGGGTGTGCGGATAGTTGCGCGTTACACCACGATTACCAATGGAAGAAAGGGCATCTTTATAATTGAGAGAAGAATATTTGACACGTATCAGTACCTCTCCCGCAGGTAAATCATCAGTAGAACGTTCTATAATCTGGCTCGAAAATGTTTTATCAGCATTTTCACTCACATAAAAAGCTTGAAAAGTTGGCATAGTATTTAGTAAACTTTAAAGTTAAAAATTGATAAAAGAGTGCGTAGGCAAAGTATAGAAATTAAGATTAAATTACTTTTCACATTTTAACTTTGATGCAACAAATAAATATAACTCATAATTGAGATAATAGTAATCATTTAAAACACCAACATTACAGAGCATTTTCGCATCATTTTTTTTATTATGTGAAATGTCTATTTTATCAA
>CBIHRH010000813.1:0-2373 GCA_966212365.1 uncultured Emticicia sp.
GCGCATCCCAGATTAAATCACCTGTAATCTGGTCAATCTTAAAAAATGAAGGGCTAAGCCCATCTTCCGTCAGCCTTGAGTCTCCTAAAGATGCCGGGTCTCGATAGCCTGCGGCAAAACCTCCGTATCCCGTTCCATCACCAAAATCTCGCTTAGGAGCCGTCAGCCGATAAGCCAGACTATCGCCATCCGCATCAAATGCACCCGGATTATGGATAAACCGTTTCCCTACTCCGGCAGTATCTACGGGGATATTCAATAGAACAGGTGTACTGTTGAGCCCCAATGATCCATTCACTAAAATGGTGGTTTCTACAAAAAAACTAATCTGGTCGGTTGGGCCCTGAAGATTAACTGTATTGGCATTTCTATTAGAGATACCGCAGGTGATGGTGTATTTACCCTGTGCCGGGAATGTAAAAGTAGTATCGTACACATTACACATCGTTCCTGAATTAATCAGAAACTTCTTCTTCCGTTTTACATCATACAAGGGCACACCCGTAACGCCGAATGAAAACTTCACAAAATTGGCTCCTTCATTGGCTTGCACACCATTAATCTGGTCGGTATAAGTAGTTAAGGTAATACGATAAGTAGGAGTAGCTGACGAAATTCTTTTAGCAGTTATCTCACCGGCACGTAAGTGGGTGGCATGGGTTTGGGTTATAGCTAAAACAGTAATGATAAAACAAAATAAAGTAAACTTCAACGCTTTCATAAGCTCTTGATTAGGATTTCTGTAAATATAAACGAAAAAATCGCGGATTCGTTGTATGAATTCTGATTAGTATTTTGAAAACAATTTTAGGAAATAAATGCTTCTTTAGTTTCACTATACGATTATTTAATAAAAAAGGGCATTATTTTTATTGATTCTAAATAGTTTGTGGCTTACTTTTGACACGCAAAAGTAATTGTACTTTTCTAAGTATTTTTCACTATTACTAAAATAGTCAAATTTTTAGTTTTCAAACTGGAATAAAGTATGTCTTGGCTTACAAAAACACTATCAAGCTCCATAGGAAAAAAAGTCCTGATGTCACTGACAGGGCTTTTTCTTTGTACTTTTCTTGTAGTACACCTTTCGGGCAATTTACAACTCTTTTATAAAGATGGCGGGTATGCTTTCAATACCTACGCAGTCTTTATGACAAGTTTTCCGCTTATCAAGGTTATCTCTTATGCTAACTATTTCTTTATTCTGTTTCACGCGTTCTGGGGTTTATATCTTGAATTCCAAAACCGCAAAGCCCGTTCGGTAAGATATGCCGTTGTAAAAAACTCTTCTTCATGGTCGAGTCGTAATATGGCCATTTTAGGAACCGTTCTTCTGGTTTATATTGTTGTTCATATGGGTGATTTCTGGTATAAATACCACAACGAACCACTACCTTATGTACAATATACGTCAGACGTAAGAACAGGCCAGATAGTAGCTAATGAAATGCCTGCTACTTATACACAGGATGTAAAAAAAGTTGAAATAAGCGATTTAGAAACAGGTACACATTTAGTGATTGTAAAGGACCTATACAAAGAGGTGGCGAGAGTATTTCAGAATCCTTTATTTGTATTGCTTTACATTGTGGGTATGTTTGCCGTAGGTTTCCACTTATATCATGGATTCCAGAGTGCCTTCCAGACCCTGGGCTGGAACCATCCTAAATATACTCCATTGGTTAGGGGTATCAGTACCTGGATTTTTGCCATTCTGATTCCTATCGGTTTTGCGGCAATGCCAATCTTCTTTTATGTAAAACATTTAATGGGTAATTGATTCTCAGACTAACAGATATATAGATATGTCCAAAAAATTAGATGCCAAAATTCCCGAAAGTACTTTATCGGAGAAATGGACAAAATATCGTTCTACTGTACCATTGGTGAATCCTGCCAATAAACGCAGTATAGAAATAATAGTAGTAGGTACCGGGCTAGCCGGAGCATCAGCAGCAGCAACGCTGGCTGAACTTGGTTATAAGGTAAAAGCTTTTTGTTTTCAGGATTCACCTCGCCGTGCGCACTCTATTGCGGCTCAGGGGGGTATCAATGCAGCAAAGAACTACCAGAATGATGGTGACTCGGTTTACCGTCTGTTTTATGATACAATCAAAGGTGGTGATTATCGCGCAAGAGAGGCTAACGTACACCGTTTAGCAGAGGTGTCAGGCAATATCATCGACCAATGTGTGGCACAAGGTGTTCCTTTTGCCCGCGAATACGGTGGATTATTATCAAACCGTTCATTTGGTGGTACACAGGTACAACGTACTTTCTATGCTGCCGGACAAACGGGTCAGCAATTATTATTAGGTGCCTATTCAGGTTTAGAGCGTCAGGTAGGTATTGGTACAGTAACCATGTACAGCC
>CBIHRH010000814.1:0-2372 GCA_966212365.1 uncultured Emticicia sp.
CCACTACAGGATTATAACGCTGGCGCAGGACTTGCGGCATGGTATAAATCTTGTTTCTCAGATAAACCGGTAGAAAGAATACTGCCACTACTAGAAGCGTTGCGGCAGACATCCACTCATACGAAGATATGGCAAGACCAATGGCAAAGCCTGACCCTGACATACCAATGAAATGTTCGGCCGAGATATTTGAAGCAATCAATGAAGCTCCGATTGCCCAGAAAGTTAAGGAACCCTCAGCCAGAAAATAACCATTTGCTGTGTTATTATCAGCGCTTTTTTTACGAAATACCCAGTAACCATACCCGAGTATAAGAACAAAGTAAAGAAAGAATACTACATAATCGAGGGTATGTAAACCGGATGTTTCCATTCGATAATAGTCAGGTTATAGGGTTGAATCAGGTTAAGTTTAGGGTATTCTCAGACTATTGTGCCATTAAGGCATTTAATACTTCTTCTATTTTAACAGGTTTTTCTTCCTGACAAGATTGTTTAGCAGCAATGGCAATAGCAGTAGCCATAAGTCCATCGTGAGCATCAACAGGTACTTTTTCACCCTTTTGAACGCTTGAAACAAATACGTTTATTTCATTTACATAAGACTCGGCGTATCTTTCAAGGAAGAAATTCAAAGGCAATGATAAATGCCCACCTTTTTCATTATAATATTCGTGTGTATCGGGGGTGTTATTTTTGGTTTGTGTCATACCACCGGAACCAAAAACTTCAATACGCTGGTCGTAGCCATATACAGCTTTGCGGCTATTATCAATTACACCGATAGCTCCATTGGCAAATGTGAGTGTAGTAATAGCGGTATCAATATCACCTTCGTCACCAATGCGTGAGTCAACCAATACTTTACCTTTGGCGTACACCTCTACCACTTCACTATTCATTACATAACGAGCCATATCAAAATCATGGATAGCCATGTCCATAAAGAGCCCGCCCGATGATTTCACATATTCTATTTGAGGCGGATTTGGGTCACGGCTGGTAATTTTTAGTATATGCGGGTCACCGACTAATCCTTCATGTACCATTTCTTTTACTTTCAGGAAGTTAGCATCAAAGCGACGGTTAAAGCCTAGCATTAACTGTACATTCGCCAATTCCACGGCTTCTTTAGCTGCCAGAATCTGGTCTAAACTTAAATCAAGTGGTTTTTCACAGAAAATATGTTTACCATGTTGTGCCGCCAGAATCGTATAGGGTACGTGGGTAGGGGTAGGGGTACAGATAACGACTGCATCAACCTCAGGATGAGTCAACACAGATTCAGGACTTGTAGAAACATTTTCTACGCCATGTCGTCTCGCAAAATCCAAAAGATTTTCAGAGATGTCTGCCGCAGCAACTACCTCGGCATTTTTTATTCTGGTGGCTATATTGGAAAGGTGGATTTGTCCGATACGGCCCAACCCAACGATACCGATTTTTAAAGTATTTTTCATTAATATTTATATAGGTAAATTATAGTTCGAATAGAATTGTTGAGTGGATTCATTAGAATTTACGTGTCCATTCTTTTAACCAGCGTTCAATGACCACTTTGGTTTGGGTAAAGAACTCAACCGAGTGCATGCCCTGGCCATGTAAATCTCCAAAGAAGCTGTCTTTCCAACCCGAAAATGGGAATTGTGCCATCGGAGCAGCCACTCCGATATTGATACCTATATTTCCAGCATCAGCATCATGTCTGAATTTTCTTGCACTGGCACCGCTACTCGTAAAAATACAGGCAGCATTTCCATATTTACCACTATTGATAAACTCAATGGCCTCGTCCACATCATTTAAATGCATCAGTGACATGACAGGACCGAAAATCTCAGTTTGGGCTACATGACTACTTAATGGGACATCTTCTATGATTGTCGGCAGAATAAAATTACCATTTTCATAGCCTGATACTTTCGCATTACTACCATCTACCAATAGTCTTCCACCTTCTTTTACTCCGTGCTGAATTAGTTGTTCAACTCTGTTTTTACTTTCAGCCGTTATTACTGGCCCCATTTGGCTTTTCTCATCTAAACCAAAGCCTGTGGTACGACCTTTAGCTGCCTCTACCAGACTTTCAGTAATTTGCTTATGGTCTCCAACAGTAATGATAGTTGAAGCTGCTAAACAACGTTGTCCGGCACAGCCATATACACTATCAGTAATAATCTGGGTAGTCATTTCTATATCGGCATCAGGCAATACCAAAACAGGGTTTTTAGCTCCGCCTTGTGCCTGAACTCTTTTGCCATATAATGCACCTTGCGAATATACATAACGGGCCACATTGCTTGAGCCTACAAAACTGATAGCCCTAATAGCCGGGTGTTGTAAAATACCATCAACTACTTCTTTGGTGCCAT
>CBIHRH010000815.1:0-2365 GCA_966212365.1 uncultured Emticicia sp.
GTCCGTCACGGAACGGTGCATTAAATGGATCACTTATTATTACGTCTTTGATTTCCCGAACTATTTTGCCTTTATTATCAATAACTATTGTCGCCTTTTTTTGTAAATTGAAATAAGTGAGGTAGCCATTATAATATTTTCTATCTAATCCGGTATAATTTGTTTCTGAAATATCTAATGTGAAAATGTGTTCTCCTTTTTTGTTGATATAAGAGGCCAATCCCTCTTTAATTTCAGCAGGATAAAGGTTTTCCGGATGCTGTTTTTGTGCAAATAGAATTCCGGAACTAATAAAGAAAATAATGAGTAGTTTGATTTTTTTCATAAACTTGGACACCTGGTTGATTAATTTTTTAGTCATTAAAAATGTGTACTAAATTCACAGCAATTTTTGTTGTCTCTCATAAGCGGTTGAAAAGTAGCATAATAGCTTGCTAATTCATGCGGAATTTGAGAAAGGAAATATATGATTTTATTAAAAGCATTATACCTTTAATAAATAAGATTTAAAGTCAACATCGGTAAAGGATTAAAAAGAAATTTCGCAAAACCATACAAATATAGAAAAACAAATTGAACTTGACCCGCAAAATCATACATATCGATATGGATGCTTTCTACGCTTCTGTAGAGCAGAGAGATTTTGCCGATTTGCGCGGCAAACCTATTGCCGTAGGTGGCAGTAGCGAACGAGGGGTTGTTGCAGCTGCCAGTTATGAAGCACGAAAGTTTGGTGTTCGTTCGGCTATGTCTTCCCGTATTGCCAAGCAGAAATGCCCACAATTGATTTTTGTAAGACCTCGTTTTGAAGTATACAAGCAGGTATCGAATGAAATAAGAGAGATTTTTCTCGAATATACCCCTTTGGTTGAGCCACTCTCTTTAGATGAAGCTTATCTCGATGTGACCGAAAATCTGAAAGGTATTGAAACCGCTACTGAGATAGCACAAGAAATAAAAACACGTATTAAAGAAAAAACAGGCTTGACTGCATCGGCAGGGGTTTCGGTGAATAAGTTTTTAGCTAAAATAGCCTCAGATTATAAAAAACCGGATGGATTGTTCGTGATAAAACCGGCTCAGGCTGAAAAGTTTGTGGAAGAACTGGAAATCAATAAATTTCATGGAATTGGCAGAGTAACAGCAGAAAAAATGCACAAAATGGGAATTTTTACAGGACGCGAGCTGAAAGCCAAAAGTATCGATTTTCTGACCAGTCATTTTGGTAAAGTTGGAAGATATTATTTCGAAATAGCGCAAGGCTTGGATAACCGACAGGTAAGCCCCGACCGAATCAGGAAATCAATAGGGGTAGAAAATACTTTTGACAGAGATTTTACTGAACCAGACGACCTTTATAGAGAAATAGATGATATTCTCGAACAAATCTGGCGGCGAATGGCAAAAATAAAAGCTTATGGAAAAACCATCACATTAAAGATAAAATTTGCCGATTTTGAGAGTATCACCCGTAGTCGTACTTCACAATTGCCTATTCTTGAAGAAAAGCTTCTTGCGAAAATCTCTTATGAGATGCTTCATGCGCTTCTACCAATGCCCAAAGGTGTAAGACTGTTAGGTATTTACTTATCTAATCTTGAATTTGAAGACGAAATGCTAGGCAGGCAGTTGACCTTAAGTTTCTAAAACTCAGGCAATAAAAAAGCCCATCGGTTAAGATGAGCCCTTCTATGTATTTGATTCAGATTAGTATTATTCTACTTTGCTAAGCTTTACAGTATTCGTACGATTGTTTTCCTGTAAAGGCAGACTTAAGGTATTAATAAATAAATCGCCAGAGTCTAATTCTCCTTTTTCTACCAGAAAATCACGAATATTGGCTACTACCTCTTCTACCGTTCTATCTTTCAGATGATTGTATTTAAAAGCACTTACGCCAGAATAAAGGCTCAACTGTGTTAAAAGCTTTTCGTTTCCTGTAAAGATAAAGGTATTGGCTTTTGGTCTGTGGTGAGATAGGCGAACGGCGGTATAACCCGAAGTAGTAATACCGATAATGGCTTTTACTCTTAAATCACGGGCTAATCTACACGCAGTCATTACCACATTATCATTTTCTTTTTCTTCTGATTCATAATCAGGCTCGGTTACGCGTGTATGATGGCGGTAATATAATTTTTTAGCATCAGGATCTCCTTCTACCTTCAAAATTGTATTAACCATTGTTTGAACGGCTAATATAGGATATTTACCAGAAGCACTTTCTGCACTTAGCATTACGGCGTCAGCACCATCTAATACGGCATTGGCTACATCACCTACCTCTGCACGTGTCGGGCGAGGGCTATCAATCATGCTTTCAAGCATTTGCGTAGCAACAATAACAGGTTTAGCAGCCAGGTTT
>CBIHRH010000816.1:0-2360 GCA_966212365.1 uncultured Emticicia sp.
TAGGGCTACTCTCTGCATCATATCTTTTATATTCTAGAAAAATTTCTTCAAACCTTCCCATTGCACTTTCCAGCTTCCATCTTTCGGAAAACCGGGATTTATCGTTTTACAATCATCATATCCGGCACACATCAGAGCCGCAGCAGTTAATAACCCTCCATTGCCAGGCATATATAATCTTAATCTTTGGTCTTGAAAATTGTGACCATTATTCAGGTAAGTATTGGTTCTGATATTCATTAACAAGCCATCAAGAGCATACTCAGGCATGTCTAAACGAGTAGCTGTCATGGCAACCATCGGAAAATCCCAGCCCCAGGTATCATCCCAATGCCATACTTTTAATACTTTTTTAAAAGTATTTTCCATAACTTTAGTATCAAGCATTGGTGTTTCAGGTAGCATACCATAAGTGGCCAGAACAGATGGATGGTCAGTTAAATATTGTGAATTGGTATAAGAATCAGGGGCACTTTCAGTGGCCAGATAAACATCGTCTTTTACAGGTAGTGGAGATAATTTATCTATTACTTCCTGCCATGATTTATCGGGTAGCAAGCCCAATCTTTTCCGCCAGTTCTGAGCGGTATTTAAGGCCCAGTACCAGTAATTAAGCTCGTAAGTTGGGTTAAAAGTATCTTCTGGTTTGAATCTTTCCTGAGCGGGTATTAAGCCTTTACCTAAAATGTATTTGCCTTTTTGTTTATCAAAATAGGCATAGGAAGCCATGAAATTGGCAGTTTCGAAAATAAGCTCCTTATATTTTTCGAGCGTTTGCTTCGTTGGCTTTTCTCTATAGCACAATTCAGCAAAAGTGATGATATGAGGTTGTTGCCAGATCAGGTACGCTCCCACTGATGAGCTGGTTTCCCCGCCTTTATTATCTGTCATCTTCTGCCATCTTGCTCCTCTGAATCCTTGTCTTTGCGCTATTCTTTTAGCGGTTGGCAAAGCAATTTTATACCAATCAAGGCTTTTTTCTAATAAGTCTATTCTTCCCCATAAAGCAAAATGAACACTATGCCACCAATGCATTTCCAAGTGAGGTTTGCCAAACCAACTGTTATAGGTTAGTCCGGTTTCCTGCGGTGGTGTATTAGTAGTTCCTTGAACTTTGGTAAGGTATTGAGATAGGACGATACGTCTTTCTAGTTCATTAGCACGTTTATCTGTACTGCCGGAAAAATCTATTGCTCCACCTGAGTTCCAGAATTTATTCCAGCCTTGTTGACTATTTATTTCAACGGCTATGAAATTTAAAGGGACAGTTGAAGATGCTTTTTCAGCAAAATCACACGTAAATGACCATTTATCGGATTGTGTAGACGGTTGAATGATAAAATAATGTGCTTGTCTGATTTGAGATTTAAGATTCTGGTCGGACGTCAGTCCAATACCATAATTCAAATTATCAATTTTATGCTGTACTGTCACTCGCTTTTCGTCTTGTTTTGTAATTATTGACGAATGTTTATCTGTGCTAGCCCAGTTATTACCACTATCCAAAAATTTATCTGTTGGATAAGGGATTCTGATTCGAACCATCAATTGCCCGGTTTTAAGTAAAGGAGATTCCACCGAAACACCAATTGCATCCTTTTGCTGATGACTGACAGTTTTTACATTTACGGGTTGACCATCAAAAACAAAATGACTTGTAATTTCACCTGTCCACAAATTCAGTATCTGATCGATTTCACTTATATCATCAGGCTGTGCTTTTGTGCCATCCTTTTTATAAAGTTCGAAGCCGATATTGCCTAGATGAACTCTATGCGGATTCTGACGCAGGAAGTTGACAGCATCTCTTTTCCGTTTAGGTTCTGATACTTGCGGCGTATAAACAACTTTCCGGCCATGGCTATCCATTTCTTTAAATCCTTCCTCAATCGTATAGTTTTCTTTGTTCGGGAAGCTATGCCAGCTCCATTCTGATTGAGTACCCAATGGGATTCCGTTAGCATAATAATCCGGGAAAGTCTGTAGACCAGTAGCATCTACCGTAAAGGCAAAACTGCCATTGCCAATAGTGAGAGAAGATAAGGTATCTAATGATTTTACTACAACTTTATGTCTGTTAACCAATGCTTCTCGGTCAATCTTCTGAGCAAAGACAAGCATCGGGCATGTGAGAAATAAACAAATTTTAAGTAGATGTGAAAGGTAAATCATTAGAGCAATCAGGGTATTTCCTTGAACCAAAGATACTGATTTTACCGAATTATCCTCTCATGTACACACATGTTAATTAAATTTTTTCCTTGAAAAGTTACATTTTGGTCAATTTACTATCAGAAACCAAAAAGTCTTAATCAGAAATTTACAGGGATTTTGAACTTTCTGAATGAAAAAATAATTTT
>CBIHRH010000817.1:0-2343 GCA_966212365.1 uncultured Emticicia sp.
GCTCTACCGTTAGCCACCTCATCGTGAGATTCGGTGAATACTACACGACGCATGGCATCATCACTATATCTCTTAAATAAAGCCGTACAAACCAGATTCATATCCACATATTCATCAGAGGCCTGGGTAAGCACATTGCGAAGTGGGTGCACAAAATCAGCATCCCATTGCGAACCATAACCTAAACCACCAGCCTGCACATTGTCAGTAATGAAGTTATGACCGTGCATATCCTCTGCTACTACCAGAGCAGACGGGAAGCGTTCTCTGATTTCGCTGTTAATCCACTTAATCATGTTCAGCCCCTCTTGTAAATCATGCGCAGGATTACCATCGGCATGTACATTTCTGATGTAGGGCACCATATCCATGCGCAGACCGTCTACCTTATAATCTTCCAGCCACATAATGGCATTATCTTTAATGTAACGACCTACTTCCGGGCGTTCGTAGTCAGGGCGGGTGTCTCCCCAGGGAGTGGTTGAACGCCAGTCGTTATAAAAATAGATACCACCTTTTCCGTTTTCGCTCCAACCATCAAACTGCCACAAATCAAGGTCTGATGGGCCGAAATGGTTATAAACCACATCCAGTATAACGGCTATACCTAATTTATGGGCGGCCTTAATAAAATCTTTGAATGCCACAGGCCCACCATATCCACTCTCGATGGCATACGGGTGAGCAGGATTATATCCCCACGAAATGCCTCCGGCAAATTCGAAAGGAGGCATAATCTCGACCGCATTCACACCAAGGCCCTTCAGATAAGGTAGTTTCTTGATAGCATCATGAAAAGTACCTACCTCGTCAGGTTTGGGACGATTAAAAGTACCAATGTGTAATTCATATATTACCAGTTCATTCCATGGGGGCATCTGGAAAGTAATATTTTGCCAGTCATAGGTTTTGGGATTATATACGACAGAATTTCCAACTGAATTGGTTACTTGTCGGGCGTAGGGATCATTTTTGTAAAGATTTAATTCACCATTTTTAATGAAAAATTTGTATTGGTCGCCTTCTTTTGCATTTTCTATATTTATGCCCCAACAACCGCTTTCTCCGGCAATCAGTGGGTTCGCGCCCTCGTTCCAGTCATTAAAGTCTCCAACTACCGATACATAGTCTGCATGTGGTGCCCACACTCTAAAAAAAACTCCGTGTTCATGGGGGGTAGCTCCCATTCCATTAATGTAAATTTCGGTCTGTTTTTCTACGTTTCTCATATTATAGCAGATGTTTATGTCTATCTTTATAATAAAAATCTATGCCATCGGCGAATCGTGATTCCTGGGAAAAAAAGTCTACATGAAACCGTTCACTTATTGCTTATTTTTAAGAATTCTTTAATTTTGGATGTATGAATAGTCCCCACTTATAGGATGAACCTGATATACGCAAGCAACCCTTACTAACAGACGTGACTAAAAAAGAACCTTTTTCCTTTGTTGATTCTTATAAGTGGCTACACTCTTTTCAAAGACCGAAAAAGAGAGGGTTTTTCTTATTAAGCGGGCTTTTTTTTCTAGCGCATCTGACATTCGCCCAAACCCGACCAAGACCTGAAATTAATCTGGATGAGTTTATTCAAAGGATTTTTCCGTTGCAACAAGAAAATATCAATTACGAAGACCTATACGAAAATCTCTACCAGCTTTATCAGAATCCAATCGACTTAAATACAGCTACTTACGAAGAACTATCGGCTTTATACGTCCTTTCAGTTGCACAAATCAAGAACCTCCTAGCGCATCGGGCGCAGTATGGAGATTTACTTAGTATTTATGAACTCCAGGCTGTTGCCGGTTTTGATTTGCCTGCAATTCAACAATTATTGCCATTTGTTGAGGTCAGGCAAAAGTTTAATTCTAAGGCATTTGCTAATAATATAGCTCGTGCCAGCGACCATTATCTGATTTTAAGAAGTAGTCAGACCTTAGAAAAAAGCAAGGGTTATATAGAGAATAAATACCAGGGCCCGCCACAACAATTATATGCCCGTTATCGACTAAGTAGCCCCGGAAACTTTCAGATAGGACTGGTAGCTGAAAAAGATGGAGGAGAGAAAAACTATCTTGATTTTTATAGCTTTCATCTGCAATTGCAAAATAAAGGCAAATTGAAAAATCTGGTGGTTGGAGATTATCAGGTACAATTCGGGCAAGGCTTGATATTAGGTGCAGGCTTCTTTTTGGGTAAAGGCAGCGAGGCCGTTACTACTATCAGGCGCAGTAATATGGGTATCCGACCTTATAGTTCATTATTAGAGGGGGGCTATTTCAGAGGGGCTGCAGCAACCTATCAGCTTAAGAAAATAGACCTGACAGCCTTTTATTCATA
>CBIHRH010000818.1:0-2325 GCA_966212365.1 uncultured Emticicia sp.
GATAATAAAGAAGATTTTGAAAGCAACGAGGCCCAGGTATTTAAGGGTGCCCATGAGACTTATCGTTTAAGCTCGAAAGAGCATACAACTCTGCTCAATATTGAAGCTGATATGTCTGATGATATGTTTGATATGATGTCTAAATCATGGGATGATGCCTTGTTAAAAATAAAAAGTCTGGCAGAAATTTAAGTCAATAGCCTATTTAAATATTGTCTTTCTGACCGAGAAGAGCGGTCCGCCGCGGTAGATTTTTCAGATAGACAAGCGGACGCCGCACGGATACCTTCGTAGGTCGAAATATAATTTTTAAACAGGCTCCAATTTATAATAAAACTAATAAGACAATGGTAGAGGTTTTTAAGACTAATGTTCAGGAAAGAAAACAGGCCGCCTTACTTTTTGAAGTTTTAGTAAAACAGTTTCCTTTCTTTAAAATAAATTTTGACTTAGAAGACTGCGATAAGATTCTGAGGGTAGAAGGCGATAGCATTTCGTACGAAAGAATTATTACCATTATCCGCACAAACGGCTATCAATGCCAGGTATTGGAATAGCCCGCTAAAGCCTGAAGAACAGAAACTTCAGGCTTTATTTTCTATATACATTTTATACTTTCTATAATAGTTATTTTCTATCTGCATTATATCTTCCTCAATGTCAGGAATATAACTTTTCCAAGTTTCACTCAAAATCGCCTTTCAAGCCTTCATTCCTTCCGGTTATTTGCTCAAAAACTTTGGCACAATTTTAGCGAATTAATAATTTACTCATAGAAAATTATGCCATAAATTAGCATAATATTGATAACATTCGTAAAAAACGAATTTTTCTAAGATACCGTGCAAAAAAAACTGGCACAGTTTTAGATACTATATATGGATTACAATATGCTATTGAGTAAGATTAACCCAATTAGTAAGTGAATATTAAAAATATTTGCAGATGAGACACATATTTACCACAAACAAGAGAGAACATTTTGCGAAAAATACTTCTACACCTATTAACGTATTCGGGCTTATCAAAAGAATGAGCAGAATCGTTGGTATTTATCTGAAAAAGTTGGGTCAAAAATCTATTTACAAAGCTCCCACGACTATCATTTCTGATAAATCATTTATAAATGGAATCATTGAAAAAGAAGCGAATTTGCAGGAAAAGTATACTTATACTTCTCAGGCAAATGATTTCAATCGAGCTTTCCATATCAAAGCTAAACTTTCGCCAGATGCCGGAGCAACGATTATTCAATCGACCACTTCCAGTAAAACCTATCATTTAGGAAGTGCTTTTGATGAAGAAGTCAAAGAATGGGTACCAAACCTTTCTGAGTCAGCAATTACACATAATAAAGCTTATCGGGAAGACAATCCCCCGTCAAATTCCTCATTTTTCAAAGGTGCTGCAACAACAATTCTGTTGGTGCTTTTTTCCGTTTCAGGGGGTTTTGCCAATAAATTTGCTACTGTAGATTTATCCTTACGCAGTGAAGTTAATAATGCTGCACCTGCAATTGGTAATTCAATTAAATATACCATTTGGCTGAAGAACGAAGGAGCTACTACTGCCAATAGTATTGTTGTGAAAAACAGTTTTCCGGTTAGTGGTGTTACGCTCACAAGTAATACAGGTGGTGCAAGCTTTACACATAATACAGGTACTGGCGAGGGATTATGGAATGTGGCTACACTGGCAGCAGGCGATTCAGTAAAGTTAGAATTAAACGGTACAGTAATACAAAGAGGTGTATATTTCAATATTGCTGAAGTTAATTCAATAGGTGGTGGGGATACTGATAGTGATTCTACTCCGGGTAACAATAGTTTAGCCGAAGACGATATAACTACTGTTTGTTTCTCGGTTCCGCTTCTTATTTATCCGGGAGAACAATATACTGTTTTTGTACCAAGTGCTTATAAAAAAACCGGTACAGTTGTTCAATGGTTCAGAAATGGCACTCAAATAATCGGCACAACACCGGAAGCCGTTGTAAATGCCGATACATCATTGACTATAAAAGCGATTGGTAACTATACTTTTACTTCTAATGTAGGTGGCTGTGTAGGGCAAGGCTGTTGTGCCATACAGGTAATTGCAGGACCTTATGGCAGCATCGGTAATTTGGTTTGGAAAGACAAAAACGACAATGGTCTGCAAGATGCCAGCGAACCAGGCATCAGAAATATTATTGTAGAGTTATACACGGTTGATGGTTCAGGTAATATATCGGGTAGCCCGGTTAACAAAGATACTACAGATAATAGCGGGCATTATCTTTTCTCAAATCTTTTATCTGGTGATTACTTAATATTGGTAAATACT
>CBIHRH010000819.1:0-2271 GCA_966212365.1 uncultured Emticicia sp.
GTACCTGATTATTAAAAATATAGGTAGCATTGATACTCGAAACAAACTGAGGGTCAAATAATACTTTCAGGTTATTTCCTCGTTGCGCTTCGTAAGTCAATATTGAATCGAAGGCAAAACTTTTGTATGGCGTATTAATCAGGTTTATATCAAAAGGTGAAATCTGGATAGTTTCATACTTTGAACGCAACCATGAATAATTACCTGTTAATCTGAATACCTGTCTGCGATAAAGTTGCTGCGCTGAATTATTATAACTCAAAGCCACCTGAGTACGTGGACTTTTCAAACTCAATAGATTGGCAACCCGATTAAAGAAAATAATCTTTGGGAAATTAAAAGCCAGGTTTGCCCCTAACTCACGGCTACGCTGAACGGTTGTATCTAACCCAGGTTGGCCTTCCAAATTGGCTCTTAGACCTAATTCGGTAGTTTCTAAGGCGCTTAATAAGTTTCTTGCTCTTAATGACACATTAGCACCACCTCCCAAAATACCGTTGATATTATTGACATCAAAATTGTAAGACGCAGTATACTTGGGGTTTGTCGGCGCTATAATATCTGTTCGAAGACGGTTATCAGGCAATTGTGTAAATTTAATATTAGCAAAAGCAAATTGGTCAAGACCGTATAATTGTCGGTTCGTTTCATTTACTACAGAAACCCTGAAAAGTTGATTTGGGCGAATCAGAATTTTTTTATCTAATAATCTTGTAGGGAATCTTTTGCCTATAAACGTATAGTTAATACCATTATAGGTAATCTGAGTGGTATCACCCTTAACATTCGGGTCATTAGAAGGGTCGGCCGAAATAAAGTTTACTGATTCGAAATGAAATTGCTCGTGTTGATTTCTCGCAATCGGATTTCTTACCAACATCTTTACATTGACTTTGTAATTTCGCTTGATATAGTCTGTTGTATCAATCTCAGTTGAAATATAGTTTTTGGCAATAAAGTTATAATAGCCTTCGTCCTTTAATAATAGCTCTATCCTACCCTTTTCCAGGGTAATATTATTCATATCCACCCGTTCACCCTGCTTTATCATATTTGAAGCCATCGTAACTCTTATGATACTATCAACACGAGGATCTTTAATATCATAAGTAATGCTATCGATATAATAGGCATTCTTCTCATCTACCGAGTAAGTGAGTTTTATACCACGCTTATTAATAGTTGAGTCAATCTGATAGGTGACTACATTATCAAAGTAGCCTTTATTATAGATGTATTTCTGGATAGTTTCAGAAGTATGCTTAATGGCCGCCTCTGTGATTTTTGCAGGCGGTTCACCCACATTTTTCATCCACCAGTTTTCTCCAGTCTCGATTCTATCCTTATAAATATTTACTTTACGCTGATACCTCGCTCTTTTCTTTTCTACATCTGCATTAAACTCCGAAGAAACCGGTAAAGCATCAAGTTTAGCTTTCCACTTATCACGTCGTTTGGCGATTTTTGTCGTATCATAGAAAGCTTTTCCTAAATTATATAAACCCACATAAGGTGTAATAGGCAGATTAAATGGACGACGATTTGGTTTTTGTGTAGGTGGAATGAGATACTCTAATTCCTCAGTTGAAATTTGTTTATTACCTTTGAACGCCAAACTATGTAAACGATACTCGTCTCGCTCTAACGGGACTTCACGTGAACAAGAAATAAAGAGCAAGAAAAGCAATGGTAGGTACTTAATTTTATCACTCACGACATTTCTCAGTGCTTTTTGGGTCTTTGTATGTCGGGGTGATAAATAAGAAAAACGCATAAATTCTATTGATATGTTTTCTAAGCAGCAACAAAAATACGTCCAATCCTTGCAAATAAAAAAATATCGTCAAGAACACCAAGCTTTTTTAGTAGAAGGAGCTAAAAGTGTACTAGAACTACTGGATTCTGATTTTCAGGTTGAGTTGCTGTTGTGTACATCTAAATTCTTTGAAGAAAACGAAAAAAAACTCAAAAAAATATTAGTTGAGGAAATTTCCCGGACAGAACTGGAGAAAATCAGTACCTTGCAAAGCAACGATGCTGCGGTAGCAGTAGTGAAAATGAAGCCGAACCTTGCTTTACAAGCAAGCACAAAAGAGTTTATAGTTGTTTTAGATGATATTCGCGACCCTGGTAATTTAGGCACTATCTTGCGTATTGCAGATTGGTATGGTATTACGAAAGTCATTTGTTCTGATACAACTGTTGATTTTTACAATCCGAAGGTTATTGCGGCGTCTATGGGTTCTTTTACCAGAATCCGTACTTTTTATA
>CBIHRH010000820.1:0-2258 GCA_966212365.1 uncultured Emticicia sp.
ACAAACGTCTTTCAAATCTGATGGAGAAAAATATGGACGTAGAATGTCTGAACTTTGGTGCCTCCGGCTCTTTCGGCACAACGCAAATGCGACTATTATACGAAACTAAAGCCAAAGATTTTTCTCATAATGCGGTTGTGCTTTCATTTTTCCCTTTCAACAACTTGCTTGATGATAACTATGAATTTGGTAAGTCTTTTTTTATACCCAGAATCGCTACCGGCCTTATTTAGTAAAAGATTCCACTAAGGAGTATAAATTAATTTATCATGTAGATACTGTTGAAAAATCAGAAGCTTATCCTGATAGTATCATGAAAAGAACCAGGAGGGATTTGTTCAGAGATATATATTATAGTAAAGCAAGATTTATAGATAAGGTAGGGACATTGGTAACTAATTTTACTTACGCGGGTGCTATGGCTGATTTTATTATCAATAGGGTAAAATTCAAGCAATCAGGCACCGAAAGCTCTTATAAAAGTGATGTTTTTAGTCATAAGAATGCGCAAGCGATAGACTTGTTTTATCATAATGTTGGCAGAATTAAAAGTATGGCAGGAAAAAAAACATTGATTGTATTGCTGATTCCTCATCCGCTGGATTTAATGGAATATAAGAAAACCGGTCGGAGTGTCTTACGCGACGATTTGCATCAATATTGTCAGTCGGAAAATATACACTTAGTTGATTTATTAGAAGAATTTGCAAAATCAGAATCAATTGCTGATTATTTTCTGCCTTGTGATGGACATTGGTCAGAAAAAGGGAATGAATTTGTGACAGAATTATTGAAAAAGAAAATACAAGAGATAAATTTGTAGGCAAAAAGAGCTTGCCTTATGAAATGGATAACCCGTGAGAAACCCAAAATTGACCGATTGGCTTGTCCATGGCTTATCAGAAAATTTGTTGATGCGAACGCAGAGTTTATCTATGTACCTTATAGCGAGGTACTACAAAAAGCTGAAGAACTAAATGCTACCCCGTTTGACATTCCGGGAGTAGAGTTCACACACTACGACGATCAATGTACTTTCGATTATATCATTAAAAAATATCAGATACAAGACCCCGCCATTGACATTCTTGCAAATATCGTGAGAGGTGCGGATACCGATAGATATGATATTGCTAGTGAATCTGCAGGATTAATGGCTATCTCAGCAGGGTTATCTTATAATATCCATAACGATTATCAACTATTAGCGCAAGGTTATATCATTTATGATGCCTTATATAGTTGGGCTACTCATTTATATCATCAAAAACACTTACAGAATAGCCCTTTTGAAAGTCTTTTACACGAGGTTTATCAGAAATTTCTAAAAGAGCCAGATAAAAAGAAGGTACCGGGTTGGGTAAAAGAATTGAAAAATATCATCCAAGACCAGATAGATACCCAGTTTACAGTAGATTTAAAGAAAATATCAGATGAACTGGCGCTTAATCCTTCTTATCTATCAAGAGAGTTTTCAAAATACTTCGACGATCTGAATTTTGGAGATTATGTCAGACAAAAGCGCATCGAAAAAGCCATTAGCCTGATGGAAGAGTCAGATTATTCGCTCACAGAAATAGCTTATCTCACCGGATTCTCCGACCAAAGTCACTTTACACGTACATTCAAACAGATTACGGGTAAAAATCCACTTTCTTTCAGAAATAATATCCGAAAAAGTAAAACAGATACAAAAAGTAAATAACATCCTATTTTAGCGATTCACCCCGACATAGTTTTGCGTAAGACAAAACTCAAAATTATGTTTTTCAGAAATTATTTACTCGTTTTTTTTATCTGCCTTACCACCCTTGCTCAAGCCCAGAATCAACTCCCTGTTACTTATCCAAGAGTTACAGGTTATGTAGGTTTAGTGCATCCCATTATTACATTCAGCGAAAAGAATACTGTTAATTTCAAAGATAGCTATGTAGTTGGTTTTCCATTAGGGATTAATATATGGAAAACTGCGAAAGTAGGCTTTTCCTTAGAAATAGTACCTCACGTACTTGCCGAAAAGGGAACAAGTCGGATGAGCAATCTTTTAATTCATCCGGGGGTAGTTGTTGCTTTAGGTAAAGGCTATACTTTGGCAGGTAGAGCCGCTTTCGAAACTTCCGGCCGTTATGGCATTACTCCTGTTTTAAACAAAGTGGTAAAGAAAAACAAGAATAGTAATTACTACGTTGCCATTCCACTACCGCTTCGGGTAGGTAATAACCGTCCTTTATCATTTACATTGGGTTTTCAATTTGGAT
>CBIHRH010000821.1:0-2252 GCA_966212365.1 uncultured Emticicia sp.
CAGGTATTGTAAACCAAAGTGCATAGCGTAAGTTTTGGCCAACAATGGTATTAACCGTCTTTGGTGCATCCTGTAATTTAGAATAGGTACTTCCGACCCTCCTTCCGGGCCAAACTGTCGGCGTTGGTCGCCATACTTAATCGCAATTGTCAAGCCCGATTTTGAAGCAGAAAGAGCCGAGCGAGGAATACCAATTCTCCCCCCTACCAAAGTCCCTAACATCGTAAAAAATCTTCGGTTATCACTTGGTATCGGGCTTTCAAACTCACCTTTATCATTTACAGAGGCAAATCGGTCGAGCATGTCTTCTTTGGGAATCACTACATTATTGAAAATGATTGTGCCATTATCAACCCCGTTCAGACCCATCTTTTGCCCACAGTCTCCTATCGTAACTCCCTTTACTACTTTTCCATTTTTATCTCGCAATGGCACTACAAAGGCATTGACACCATAATTCTTTCCATCAATAATTAGTTGGGCAAAAACAGTGGCCATTTGACCATGCTTTGCGGCATTGCCTATATATTCCTTCTGAGCTTTAGCATGTGGTGTATGAATAGTAAATGTCTGGCTATCGTGGTTATAGGTTGCCGTAGTTTCAATACCCTTTACATTAGAACCATGATTGGTTTCGGTCATGGCAAAACAACCGGGCAATTCTAATGAGCCAATAGCTTTCAGGTATTTTTTATAGTGTTTTTCTGTTCCTAAAAACATCACACTCATACCCCATAAGCCAAATTGTACACCAAATTTAATTACCAGACTCAGGTCATGGTAGCTCAGAGTCTCCATGATAGCAAAGTAATCTGCAATGTTCTCTCCACCTCCATACTGCTTTGGATACGCCATATTCCCAAAGTTTTCATCAGCCAATCTCTTGCACCATCGTAAGACTTTCTCGCGATATACATTTATATCGGTTGAGGTTTCGTAGGCAAACTCTGGTTTACTAAGAATGCCTTTCACTCTTTTGATAATATCGGCATACTCTCCGTCCAGCAATTGTGTTAATTTTTGAGTATCAAAACTACTTGCTGTCTGATGAACAGAAGTAAAGGTATTTTCAAAAGTTTTAAACTGACTGAGTGCTTCTTCACCTGATAGACCTAAGTTAAATTCAAGACTGGTAAAGGCAGGCTCCAGATTAATAATGGTTTTATCATTTTTGGATAACCATACCGAAATATCAAATATATCTTTGGCATCAGGCAATGCCTGCAAACCTTCTTCTATCTCTGCTTTCCACTGAGCTAACTGTTGTCTTGACGGTGGAGATGAAATGTCAACTTCTGCCATCAATTGCTTTTGCTCTGTCTGGCTTAACCAAGTCTGGTCATCAATAAATTGCTTTAAGATACTTAACTCCTTTTGGGTCAAAAGGTCATCAGACCATACTATATAAAAAAGTGGAAGAAAGGCTTTCAGTTTTGTATTCTCCATTTGGTTCGGTTGTGTTTATGATGATGGTAAAGGTAGGGAAATAATTGTGAATGGTGAATTTGTGAATAAATATTCAGTGTATCCCATTAGTTGTTACTTGATAATCTGGAACCCATTGCGTCTTCCGTCAAAAAGGTTCCCACCGTATTGGTAACCTTTTCTATATTGGTAACCTTTTCCTATTCCGCTTGAAAGATTTATACTTCAAACACGCCAAATCTACCAGTTGGTAAATATATCCAATCACTCTTTTAAACAGACTTTTTGTACTGTCCTATTTCAAAAAGGTAGCCACCGTAGAGGCTACCTTTTCCGGCTCGACTTTAGTTCATTTTCTTTGACTTGGCGTCCGGACTGAGAGCCTCTAAATTTCTGATTTAAGATTTTGTTTTCAAAGTATTTGGGGAGGTTTTTAGCGAAATCGTACTGTTATAGAGTGGTTATATTGTCATTTTGTTGTCTCGTAGTAACGCAGGAGTCAATATGTTTACTATACGGAATACCAACTACAAACGGTGAGGAGGAAAGAAATAAGCCTGAATAATTTTATACATAAAATTTCTGTCCTTTTTCTATCTTTTCAATGGTTTTTACAATTCTATCGGCTTTGGTTTCATCGGTTTTTGCTGAGTAAATCCAATTGATAAAGCCCTTTTTCTCTCCCTCCGGATAGCCTAGAAATTTTTCATAAAGTCCTGCGGCCTTGAGTGCGATCTGGCCGTTGTGTTCGTGAATGTCGAGCAGGCCGCCCTGTGAACGAGCGCTGGCGGTGGGTTCGGCTTCGTAGATGATTACCGCAATAGCGT
>CBIHRH010000822.1:0-2209 GCA_966212365.1 uncultured Emticicia sp.
CACAAAATTTTTACCCGTAGCCTTCAAAACAGTGGCTGCACGGCCTGTGCGTACCAAATCAAAAAACCTATCATGCTCCATAGCTAGTTCAATATGACGTTCCTTCCAGACTGCCTCTCTTATTTCAGTTTGTGAACCTATTGTTAAAGCCTTCAGACCTGAACGTTGACGAATCCTGTTCAGGTTTGCAATGGCTTCAGCTGGTTTACCTACTTCATTGGCAGCTTCTGCATTTATAAGCAATACTTCTGCAAAGCGTAGCAAATGAATATTTTTTTGTTTTTTATCACGATTACCCAGATAATTCTCTACGTTTTTATTCTCAGAGTGATAAGCCTTGTAGTTATAACGAAGATTCTGAACAGAATCTGCACTTGGAATACGGAAACCATCAAATAATGTAGTTCCAGTATACTTACCGCTATTATCAATAAAAATGATGGTAGCATTTTTTCTCAAATCACCAGCTTCATAGGCATTCACAAGACTTTGAGAGGGGTTGTTAAAGCCCCAGCCTAAATCAGTCCACCCACCTTTACCACCAACCCGAGGGCCCTGGAACATCGAATAAGCATTTACACCGAAATCAGAATTGTTGAATTGTCCGGTTTGTATTTCCAGAATTGCTTCACGGCTGTTATCACCTGCTTGTCTCCAGATAGTTGAATAATCGGCAATCAAATCATATTGTCCTGAATTCATTACCTCTTTCGACAAATCATAAGCTTTTTGCCAATCCTTACGGTACATATATACCTTCGCTAATAACGATTGTGCCGTTCCTTTGGCTATTCTTCCGGCACCTGTAGCATTACGAAGGGGTAGGTTAGCTACACCAAATTGTAAATCTTCTATGATCTGAGCATAAATTTCATCAGGTGTTGCTCTGGTCTGAAATACAGGGTCTGTATTGGCATCACTTGCATCCTTTGGCACACGTAAAATTTTTGGTACCCCACCAAACCACCTTACCAAATTGAAATAATAATATCCTCTGATAACTCTTATTTCGCCCATCAAACGATTTTTAGTAACATCATCCAATGTCGATTGTTGAATGCTTACTAAAGCATTGTTTACTTTGGCAATTCCATTATAATGGCCTGCCCAAAGTGCTTGCACCAGAGTATTGGTTGGAGTAACCGTAAATTCATCAATAACCCCCACTGTTCCCTGCTGGTCAGTAGCAGTACTACCTTTGTCTGCATCATCAGAAATGATGTTGGTTGCCGTTACAAAGGATAATCCGTGTACATCTCCCTCTGAGCCAAATGCCTCACCAGTCATAAGACTATTATACACACCTACAACCAGATTCTGCGGGAGATTTGGGTCTGTTTCAGCAGTTGGTTTTCCTTGTAAAGGCACATTCAAAAAATCGCTGCTGCATGACGATGCCCATAGAAGCACTAAAGCAGAAGCACTGATTTTTAAAATATTTTTTTTCATTGATTTCATAATTAGAAGTCGCTTGTTAATTAAAACCCTACATTCAGCCCAACTGCTAATGTTTTAGAAGTTGGATACGCATTCAATTCAATCCCCGCTTTTGTTGGGTCACCTGGTAATTCAGGCGTAAAACCTGAATATTTTTTAAATGTGAAATAGTTCTGCGCCGTAACGTATACTCTGGCAGATGCGATTTTTAGTTTGTTGAGAAGTGTTGATGAAATGTTATAGCCTAAGGCAATATTATTAATACGGATAAAGTCGCCTGATTCAACAAAATACGTAGAGGCAAGTAAATTACCTGAATTGGCTCCAGGCTCATCATTGATACCGCTTCCTCTTGACCAACGTCCATAGGCCATAGATGCTTCGACATTATCATAAAGCCCCTGTCTGAACGCTCGCTTACCGTTATAAACCTTATTACCAAAATTTCCGTAAGCATCTACACTCAGGTCAAAATCCTTATAAGTAAACCCTAAATTTAATCCGAAATAAGCCTTAGGTTGGTAAGAACCGACAAATACGCGGTCTGCATCATCAATTTTCCCATCACCGTTGGTATCCTGATATTTGAAGTCACCGGCAGATGCACTTGGCTGAATTACTTGTCCATTTGAGCTTTTATAAGTAGCTACTTCATCATCTGTCTGGAAAACCCCCAGAACCTGCAGCACATAGAAACTACCTACTGGTTGACCATTATCGGTTTTAGTAGTATATCCCTGAGAAGCTCCAATACCACCATCAATAATAGGTT
>CBIHRH010000823.1:0-2208 GCA_966212365.1 uncultured Emticicia sp.
GGTTCTCCCGCTCCTGCAAAGACAGGCACTTTACCTGCTACTTCTTCTATTACTGCTGCCACCATTTGTAGACGTTCAGTAATACTTAGTGTGGTTACTTCTGATGCCAATGCGGGCACCAAAAATCCTGCTACACCCGCGTTCAGTGCGTATTGTACATTGCGTCTAAGCGAAGGTAAATCAACACTCCCCTGCTTATCAAATGGCGTATTCAGTACAGTTACAATGCCTTCCAGCGGAAATAGCTCTTTCATCTGATTATTGTTTCAAAAGCCATATATCCGAAACTTTTGAATGCTTACGCCAGTTCAGGTGTGATTCTTCCGGCTCATCAAAGGTAACACTTATTTTCCCGTCCATACTTAAATTCAAAGGTACAATCCACTCTTTAAAAGTTTCATTCTCGCGATTATATACTATCGGACTCAATCGCTTGCCATCAACTCGTAAAAGTGCTTCTCCCATACCTGCCACTCTGATAATATAACGTGCATCGGCTTGCAGATTCTCATATACTAATTCAGGATTATTCTGGAATGTCTGGGTAGATAATCTGGCACGGCTGAAACCATTGTCCCACCAGGCAATATCGGTAGCATCATCAACAATGCTTTTCACTCTTGGCCCCTTGCTTGTACTTGATACATCATCATAAAAACTACCTGCGCCCGGATTCTCCCATGTGCTGATAATATTTAACCTTGCCATCACTTTGGCATTGCTATCAGCCACTATCGGTTTTAAAGCCTTGAATTGATCTTCCAGCCACCAACGGTTATTCAATGGATAATCTACAAAATCAAGCAAACAACCGCGTTCATACCCTCTTGCCTGATGTTTTGGCACACTGGTTTGCAAGCCGATAGAAGTATATAGGGTCTGACATAATTGCTCAATCTTCTTTCTTAAATCATAACCAATCGGGGCCTTCTCAGCTTTCTCTAAAACCTCCCAGGCCAATGCCATAGCTTTATTGGCACTCAGTTGTGGAGCTTTTATTAATATAGCATTCGCTTGCTTTTCAAGGTCTTGTTCGTAGATTAATCTGCGTCGGGTATAAGTATCATAATAAGCTCTTAATAATAAAATCTGCCAGCGCCAATTTTCATTTAATTGCGGTGTAGCTGTCGCTTCCATGCCTTTCCAGAAAGCGAATGTGGCTTCTACTCCTCCATTTTGTGCTAAAGGTCCTTTCCAGTTATTTTCAAGGGCTGCAATGCCATCGGCTATATTTTCAGAAAGGTTTTTGCTGAAGAAAAAGTTACTATAATCAACCAATATTTCTCTAACATCGGTTTGTGTGTCCCATGCTCGCATGCTCCACACCACCTTGTTAATATCATCATGGCAACCGTCTGAATAAGAAAGAAAACCATCGGTATAAGGAGCATAGGTTTTATGAATGGCAGCAAATTCGTATGGGCGAGGATTACAAGCCTCTCTACCTAAAGTCAAGGCATAGGCCTGGTCCCACTGACGAACCGGAAATTCACATCTTACATTATGTGTCAGGTCTGGATATTCTCTATGCTTATAATTCTTCGGCAATCGATAACGGGTCTCAGCCATAGGTGGGCTGCTCGGGCCAGATACCACACCCTCAAACCATGTTGGCTTGTTTTCTTTCAGGTATTGATAAAAATAATCAACCTGCTCTACACTAAAGCCTTGCAACGAAAGCCATATTTTTGCTTTAGGGTGATACTTGACCAGACGCTCATGCAAGTCTTTCAAAAACGGCATCACATCTTTCGGATGATTATCACCCGGGTCGCCCCCTGGTATAAAAATATGGTCAAGACGAGGGCATTTCTTATACATATCTTCATGCAGATTCAATTCGGCGGTGCGTTTTTGCTTGTCTGTCAAATCAAAAGTAACTGGTGTCCAGACCCAATAATCCTGGTCATATGCCTGACAAATCTCGCTTAATTTCACGCGCATTTCTGCCGAAGATATTTTAAAGTGCGGGCTCGGATTTTCGTCTTCATGAAAAGGGATTCCCTCTACTGCATTTGAACCAAAAATTGCCAATTCTCTGATATACTGGTCAAACTGCGCTACAGTCCAGGCATCATAAGAATTGGCCGTATGGCGATACCCTAACTGGTGCCCTCTGATAGCATATTCAGGCGCAGTAGCGACATTGATTTTAGCATCTAGCTGAATAATTTTAGGCAATAAAGTAGCTTTGCGCAATACCCAACC
>CBIHRH010000824.1:0-2182 GCA_966212365.1 uncultured Emticicia sp.
CCTGAAACTTGAAACTTTATAACTTTGAAACTTCAAATCTCATTTTATGGCTTTCAAACGAGTAGTTGTAACAGGATTGGGGGCTATAACGCCTATCGGGAATACGGTAGAAGAATTCTGGCATGGATTATCAAACGGTGTGAGTGGTGCAGCCATTATCACGAAATTTGATGCTAGTAAATTCCGTACAAAATTTGCTTGTGAAGTCAAAAATTTTGACGTAACACAGTTTATTCCAAGGCAGGATGCCCGTAAAATGGACTTATTCGCTCAATATGCAATAGTAGCCTCTGATGAAGCTATTAAAGACTCTGGGTTGGATTTAGAACAAATCAATAAAAATAAAGCCGGTGTTATCTGGGGTTCAGGTATTGGCGGGTTGAAAACTTTTGAAGAAGAAGTAATTAATTTTGCCGGTGGAGATGGTACTCCGAAATTTAACCCGTTCTTTATTCCTAAAATGATTGCCGACAGTGCCTCGGGTCAAATCTCTATCAGATACGGATTCCGTGGACCAAACTACATTACTGTTTCGGCATGTGCTTCTACCAACAATGCGATTATAGATGCGTTTAACTATATCCGCTTAGGTAGAATCAATATTTGTATTTCAGGAGGTTCAGAAGCTGCCATTACCCAGGCGGGAATCGGTGGTTTTAATGGCTTGCGTGCCATGTCTGAAAGAAACGATGACCCTGCAACAGGTTCTCGCCCTTATGATAAAGACCGTGATGGTTTTGTATTAGGCGATGGTGGTGCGGCATTGATTCTGGAAGAATATGAGCATGCGGTTGCCCGTGGAGCCAAAATATACTGTGAAATTGTAGGTGGGGGTATGTCTTCAGACGCCTATCATATTACAGCACCACATCCGGAAGGATACGGAGCCTTCCTTTCGATGCAGGATGCATTGGAAGACGCTAATATGAAGCCGGAAGATATTGATTATATCAATACACACGGTACATCTACACCATTAGGTGACCCGCAGGAAATCAAAGCCATAGAGCAATTGTTTGGCGATCATGCGTATAAAATGAGTATTAGTTCGACCAAGTCAATGACAGGCCATTTACTAGGGGCAGCAGGCGCAGTTGAGTCTGTTGCGGCAGTGTTAGCAATACAACATCAGATGGTACCACCAACCATAAATCTGTTCAATATTGATGAAGCAATTGATTCAAGAATAGATTTAACCCCGAATGTAGCGAAATCTAAAAAAATAGATGTAGTTTTGAGTAATTGTTTTGGCTTTGGCGGACATAATGCTACGCTAATATTTAAGAAAATCTAATTTCGAATCGTGTTGTCGGAGGCTAGTAATTTTTGGGGACTATTCAAATCAGGTTCAAAGGAACGTGAGTTTAGAAAAGCAGTAGAGCAAATTATTGGTGAAAAGCCGAGTAATCCTTTGCTTTACCAGTTAGCCTTTCGACATACCTCAGCCTCAAAAGAGACAAATATCGGTGGTTTTCGCGAATCTAACGAAAGATTAGAATATCTGGGTGATTCTGTATTGGGTATGATAGTGGCTGAATATCTGTTCAAAAAATACCCATTCAAAGACGAAGGTTTTCTGACTGAGATTCGCTCAAGAATCGTTAACAGAGAATCATTAAATCAGGTAGCCCGTAAAATCGGCTTGGAAAAACTGATTCAGTTTGATGGCCAACGTATCGCACATAATCGTACTTCGATGTATGGTGATGCGATGGAAGCCCTGATTGGAGCCATTTATTTAGATAAAGGTTTCCGTTTTACAAGGTCTTTTATTCTAAAAAAACTGATTGCCAATTATTTCGACCTTGATACGGTTATCCAGACCAATACCAACTATAAGAGTATTCTTTTAAGTTGGGCACAGCAGGAAGGCAAGAAAATTGTTTTTGAGATTGTGCAGGAAAACGGTAAACATCACCACAAAGAGTTTGTGGCTCAGGTAAAAGTAAACGGCGAGGCCATCAGTACCGGTGGCGGTTGGAACAAGAAAAAAGCCGAACAGGAAGCCGCTCGCAGAGCCTGCGAAAGTTTAGAGATAAAATCATCGCAATAAAAATCTTGACCCCTCACCCCAACCCCTCTCCCCAACTGTGGGGAGAGGGGCTTTTTTATTCCTCTCAACTGTTGGGTAGGTTTAGGGCGGGGTTCTCTTAAAGAAAAGTCTTAATTTGCGTCTTTTTTC
>CBIHRH010000825.1:0-2182 GCA_966212365.1 uncultured Emticicia sp.
CTACAGCAAACTTACTGGCATGATACCAACCACCCATAGGCGTTGCCATTTTTCCACCTATTGATGTTACGTTGACAATCTTTCCAGAACGCTGCGTGCGCATATAAGGTAGAACCAATTGCGTAAGTCGTGCCAAGCCAAAAACATTGACTTCCAGTTGATATTTGGCATCATCAATAGCCACATCTTCAACCGCTCCATAAGAACCAAAACCTGCGTTGTTGACAAGCACATCAATTCTCCCTTCGGCTCTGATGATTTCTTCTATACCTTTACTCATGGAAGTTTCATCTGAAACATCCATTGATAATACTTTGATTCTCTGATTTTTAAGGTCTTGCATTTGAGCAATTCTTCGTGCAGCACCATATACAATATACCCGTTTTGGGCTAATAATTTAGCGGTTTCTTTGCCCATTCCGGCAGAAGCGCCGGTTATTAAAGCTACTTTTTTCATTTTTTGTTACTGTTTAAATACAATACAAAAGTAGGGTGTATTGCTGCAGGTAACTTTGGTCAGAAGCTCAAAGATGCTTTGGTTGTGGGCTCAAATACGCCTGATGGATTATAGCCATAAGCTTGTTTAAAGGCGAAAGAAAAATGGGAAAGGTTTTCAAACCCTACTTCGAGATAAACATCAGAAGGTTTGCGTTTTCGTTCAGCAATCAGATAATGGGCTTGTTCTAATCGTTTTTGTAAGAGCCACCTTTGTGGCGGCAAATGAAATGTTTTTTGGAAATCTCTTTTGAAAGTAGCCAGACTACGTCCGCTCAGATAAGCAAAACGCTCAATCGGGATATTAAATGAGTAATTTTGTTGCATAAACCCATCAAGGTCTATTTTCCCGGGTTCAGCAAAATCGGCTAATATAGACTCTGCTTTAGAGTCAATTTTTCTAAGAATCGTCATAGCCTCTATTAATTTCATTTCTGCCAGCTCTTCCGGCAAACTTTCCTGAAAATCAAAATAAGGAGAAAGCGAATTAAAAAGACTATCTAAAAGCGGGTGTTTATTCAATTGCCTTACTCTATCATTATTAATATCCGTTGTTTTAGGATGCGTAGCAAAGTACTTTTGTAGAAATGGCGTGGTAAAAAATATACTTATCGATTTGAAAGTAGTAGTATCGTTTGGAAACTTGGTGATTTTCGCCAGGTGATTCTTGCGAAACAATACCGTGTCACCCTCTTCAATTGTATAAACTCTATTAACTTCGGTTACTAATAATCTACCGGAAAAAACATGCGTGAGCACATGTTCAGGCACTACATGTTCTTTTACCAGATGCCTTTTTTCTGCACATGAAAAGAAAATCCCTGATTTAGATATGCTTGATATGGCTAATTGCTCCATTATCCTAAATTATCATATAAATGTATAAGCTTCTTGAGATTTTCAACAACGATTTCCATCGGAATGTCCTCTTTTGGGTTGACAATGATACTTTGGTACTTGTCTTTTAATCTTACCCCCTGAACGGGTTTTTGCAGGCACTTATCTTCTATAAAACCAACCTGCAACTTTTTCTTCGTAACCCATAAATAAGCTAATTTCTTGCCTTTATAATAAAAGAACGGAATCTGATATTTACGCTCATGGGTAATGAGAGGGTTAATACCCATAATAATGCTTTTGAGTGCCAATAAGCAGCTTTGAATAGGCTCGGTTTGTTTCAGATAATAATTCTCTAGTTCTGAGGGCATAGAGTATAGTGCTTTTCAAACCATGAACAATTATTCGATAGCTTTTAGTTGCCTAAGAATGTTTTTAGTAATGTCTTTCCGACACTGACCGAAGTTTTTATTGATAGTACTCCGCTTTTTAATAATACGGGTAGCAAAGAAATACACATGATCGCTGCGCTCAACATAACCAACCCACCAGCCAATATCATTGCCCGAAACTCTTGTCCAGCCTGTCTTCGAGCGGATGCTATGGGCGTCCGTTTTTTCGGTAATCATGATTCTTTTCAGAATCTCGATATTCCCTTTGGAGAAAGGCAATTTTTCTTCATAGACCTTTATCAGAAACTCAATCTGATTAACAGGAGAAATAGCAAAAGCACCGAAATTCCAGAAATCGACTTCTTTTTGTGATAAGTTCTGATTGCCGTATTGGCACAATTTTAAGTAGTGCTTATATTTTTCTTTACCAATCTTTTTGGCCAACTCAATAAATACCC
>CBIHRH010000826.1:0-2173 GCA_966212365.1 uncultured Emticicia sp.
ACCTTTTTAACTGAGAATAGCGCCAGACTTCTGTTTAAAAGAGCAGTTGGCTGTACTTACCAGCAGGTAATTTCGGAGTTTGTCAAAGTTACAGCCACAAAAACGGAACAGGAAAAGGTTACCAATATGGTGGGAACCTTTTTGAACGAGGACACCACCAAAGCCTTTTTTAAAAGAGCAATTGGCTGTACTTACAAGCAGGTAATTTCAGAATCTGTCAAAGTTTCAGCCACGAAAACGAAACTTAAAAAGGTAGTCATTACGGTGACTACCTTTTTGAACAAGGGCACTGATATTGTTCGGAATATCAGAGTAATATCTAAGGTTAAACAGTTTTGTAAATACCATTTAAATCAACAATCAATTAACTCAAAATAATCACAGGATGAAGAAAAATATGTTTGTAATGATGGCTTTATTAAAACTTGGGCTATCTTCTTTCGCAATGGCGCAAAATACCTCTTTTGCAGATAATACCCGTGCTTATTCTTTACCTACATTCACGAAGAATATACAAGGGGAACCGGTATTGTACTGGACAGAAAAAGACAATAAAAATGTGCTATCACTCTATTTTTCAACTTCGAAAGATGGTGGGAAGAAGTTTAGTGATAAAAAACTGATTTTTGCTGATGCAGCGATGGGTAGCAGTCGACTGATGCGTCCGAAACTATTATTTAAGAAAGATGGCACAATGGCGGCGGTATTCTCTTATCGTACGATTGTAGCTGCACCTGCGGCTCAGGCAACGCATGAAGGAGGACATGGTAACCATAATCCTGCGCCTGCACCTAAACGGGAAATTCAAATCAAATATACGATTTCGAAAGATAATGGAAATACCTGGATAGCTCCAACTTCGGTTGATTCAGATACTTCAAGATTGGTCAGGGGCTTTTTTGATGCTGCTGTATTGGCAAATGATGAAATCGCTGTGGCCTATCTGAAAGATGTAAAAGGCAGCACCAAGCACGAAGAGAGAGATTTACGTATGGTGATTACTAAAAACGGAGCTTTTCAACCAGAAAAACTAATTGACCCTGTGGTATGCGATTGTTGCAATATCAGTCTTTTGGTAGATAATAAAGGTACTCTGAATGTGTTCTATCGTGATAATAATGATGATATACGCGATATTGCCCGCATGACATCCTCAAATAATGGTGTGAGTTTCTCCAAACCCGAAATTCTGCATAACGATAAATGGGAGGTTAAGGGCTGTCCGCATTCTGGCGTTACTTCTGTAGCAACTGCCAATGGCGCTTTGGCTACCTGGTTCTCAGGGGCTAACGAGCAATCGGGCGTAAGATTGGTAGATACTGATGGTAAATTATTAAAAGTATTAAACGCCAGTGCTAAAAACGGACATGTAGCAGCAGACGATAGGCAAGGCGTTTTTGTATGGGAACAAACGACCGAAGGTGGTGCCAGCCAGATTTTCTACAGCAAAGTAGTTGGTGGAAAAGTACTTGACCGTCAACAACTGAGTGGCTCAGACTACGGCCAGAATGCTACCAGTTTAATCGTTAACGGAAAATTGGTGATAGCTTATGAAGTGGCTAAACCTAACTCGAAGACTGCTTTGAGTGTTAGGGTGGTTGAATAGGAGATATTCAGATAGGTTGAATTGTAAAAGCCAGGTAACCAATATGCCATACCTGACAAGTATTAATCAGGTATGGCATATTGTTTTTACATGACATGGGAAATACCGCTTTTATTGCTTTGCTGGCTTCTCAGTAAAATCAGTGAAAGAATGACCATCATAGTGGTAAAGGCTTAAGTTTCGGGCACCAAACCAGATGTTACCACTTCTGTCCTCAAAAATATTCCAGATAGAGGTATTTTCCAGCCCATCTAAAGGAAACTGTGTAATAGTTTTGCCATCGTAGCGACTAACACATCCTTTTGTTTTTCCTAATTCATCGGCATAAGTGGTTCCAAACCATAGGTTACCTTTTTTATCAGCTAAAATACAGGTTACCATAGCCATGCAAAGACCGTCTTTTTTAGTTAAGTTTTCTATCGATTTACCATCATAACTATATACTCCATTGCCATTGGCAGCAAACCATATTTTATCCTCTTTATCGCCGGTCATAAAGAACACTCCTCCTTTGATAGCCTTGTCGGTTTTCATTTTAGTAATTGTTTTACCATTATATTTAAACAA
>CBIHRH010000827.1:0-2148 GCA_966212365.1 uncultured Emticicia sp.
GATATTGCCGTATTGAAAATCTATGCTGATTCTCTGAAACCATTGCGATTCAGTGATTCTGATAAATTAAAAGTCGGACAAATTGCCATTGCTATTGGTAACCCTTTGGGTTTTCAGTATACAGTAACGGCGGGTGTTGTTAGCGCATTAGGTAGAACTTTGAGAAGTGAAACAGGTAGGATGATTGATGATGTGATTCAGACTGATGCATCATTAAATCCGGGGAATTCTGGTGGGCCCCTGGTTAATTCCCGAGGAGAAATTATTGGTGTAAATACGGCAGTAATTGCAGCCGCTCAGGGAATTTGTTTTGCAGTTTCAGCAAATCTGACAAAATATGTGGCAGGAAAACTGATTTTAGAAGGTAAAGTAAAAAGAGCGCAATTAGGTATTGCCGGACAAGTTGTAAATTTATCTGAAAGAATGATAGGTTATAATAAACTAATTACTCGCACGGGTGTTTATATCAGCGAGGTAATTGCCGATGCCAATGCACATAATGCAGAATTAAGAAGAGGAGATATTATTGTAGGATTGAACGAGAAACCAATATCTTCTGTAGACGACCTTCATAAGATATTAAACGACGAATTGATTAACCAACAGGTAATTGTAAATCTATTACGTGGAGGTATCAGGAAAGATGTAAGAGTTCTGGCAGGAGAATTGAAATAAATTAAGGCTTTTGGTAAAGAACTTGTAGGGGCTTCAAAGTTGATTTTGAAGCCCTTTTAACTCTTATTGAAGATAATTTTATTTCTTCAGATACTTATTGAACCAGGCAATGTAACGCTCAAAGCGGTCTTTCTGGAAACTTGGATTAATTATGCCATGAAATTGACCAGGATAAATAATCAATTCTGTTGGTATTCCTAAAGACCTGAAAGCCTGATACATTTGCTCACTACCCACTGATGGCACATTAAAATCACTTTCGCCAACCATAAATTGGGTTGGCGTCTTAATGCGGTCTGCCTTTAGAAATGGGTAGGAGAGCGCTATATATTTGTCAAAATTCTTCCACGGAGATCCCAATTCATGCTCATATTGCAAAATGTATTGGTCAACGCCATATAGTGAAGAAATCATGGCTACACCGGCACCACTGGATGCCGCTTTAAAACGAGTGTCTGTAGCAATCGTATAGTCAGTCAGGATACCTCCATAACTCCAACCACCAATGCCTAGCTTTTCAGGGTCTGCAATACTATTTTGAACTACATAATCGGCTGCACCCAGAATATCAATTACCTCTTTATTTCCCCAATCTGCCCAGATAGCTTTACAAAAATCTAAACCACGACCGCTCGAGCCTCTATAATTCACAGCAACCACATTATAGCCCGCAGCAGCCAACATCTGGCGTGTCATATCAAAACTAAACTCATCCTGTGCTACAGGGCCGCCGTGAATCATAAAGATAGTGGGTAGTTTCTCTGTCTTAATGGCATTAGCCGGGCGATAGAGAATGTTTGAAACCATCGTACCATCTTTGCTTTTAGAAGTAAAACCTTCAACCGTAGCTAATGACAATTTCGAAACAAAGTCCTCCTGATGTTTGGTTAATCTTCTCGTTGAATTATTTTCCAGGGCATACAATTCTAAAGGTGTTTGCGGTTCACTCATCGAAGTCAGAAAACTACCAGATGGGTGTCTTTCTAATGCATTGAATGCTTTGTTTCCTGTAACCACTTTCGTCATTTTACCGTCAGCTGCGCCAAATTGTGCCACATACCTGATACGGTCATCAGCTACGATAGCATAAATATTATTCCCATCTTTAGACCAACGAGGTGAAGTTATCGGCCTGTCCAGGGTTTTGCTTAGCAATTTTGGCTCGCCACCATCTTTTGAGATAATACATAAAATGGATTGGTCGTACATGATATAATTTTCTGACGATGTACTTCGCAGATACACAATTTGCTTCCCATCAGGGCTCCAGTCCATTGAGCCATCTCTACCTGTCCATGTGGTTAATCGCTTCATGGGGGCATTAGGCTTGGCATCAATCACCCAGATATCTGAATTTTCATTTCTGTCCGGGTCTTCTGTTCTATTGCTGATAAATGCTATCTGGCTGCCATCAGGCGACCATTTAGGATTCATTTCATCATAATTGCCTTTTGTTAGGGTATCTATTTTCTT
>CBIHRH010000828.1:0-2142 GCA_966212365.1 uncultured Emticicia sp.
CAAATTAACCTATGACAGCCGCAAGAAATATACAAAGCATTAATAGTGGGAGAGGAACATTCAGGATTTTTGTGCCACAGAACACACCTGAAAGAAACAAAAGATAATCGCCAGGGAGAAAGAAACCAAAAAAGAAACCGTTTTCAATGAAAATAATCAGAGTAATAGCCACCAAGCCACCCGTTCGGATTAACTCTTCTGAATCCATTAAATACTGTAACCAACCATTTACCTGTTCCATCGAAATATCTTTTTGCTTTTTCTGAATAGATGTTTATTGTACTTTAGGCTCGTTCAATTCAATTACGTAACCATCCGGGTCTGTAATATAAATCTGATACGCTCCATCAAATCTTTGCTGGCGATGATAAGCTACGCCTTTTTCTTTTAAATAAGCCTCTATGCTATCGGCAGATTTAGCAGGGATAGTCCACGAAAAGTGTCCACCATTTTTATCATTATTGGTTACCGGATCTTTTCTCCCCAATAAAAGGTGCAATTCCTGACCAGGTGCAATTTGAAACCAACGTCTGATAGCTGTTAAATTATCAGGTACAGTCAGGGGCTGTAAACCCACAATTTCACGATAAAATTTGGCGCTTGCCTGTAGGTCCTTTACATATAAACCTACGTGGTTGTATGATTGAATTGGAATACTTTTCGATTGTGCAAAGCTATTGACAGAGAGCCCTAATAAAAGAACAAGAATGTATTTAGAAAAATTCATAGGTTTTGTGTTTATATAAAGGTTGAAAATAGTTTTAATAATTTATTAATAAATTACACAAAAGGAGTGTAAGCCTTTTGAAATGCATCAGGCAAGTTCTGACAATTCAAGCCAGCGCATTTCTTTCTCGGCAATATCCTCATTGATTTTCTCAAAATCTTTGGCCCATGCTGCCAGTTCTTCATGCGTACCATTGCCAGAATTCATTTTTTCAAGCAATTGTCCTTTGCTTGATTCTAATTTTCCCAGGTCTTTCTCCAAACTTTCGTATTCTTTTTGTTCTTTGAAACTTAGCTTTCGCTTGGTTTCCGATTTCTGAACCTGAGGTACAATAGTTGATTTACTCTCAGAGCTACTTTCCACGTTTCCATTAGTATTCTGAATCGGCTGTTCATCTTTCCAGATACGGTAATCGGTATAATTACCCGGAAAATCTCTGATATGACCATTGCCCTCGAAAACAAAGAGGTGGTCAACAATTTTGTCCATGAAATAACGGTCGTGCGATACTACCAACAAACAACCGCCACAGCTGATTAAGAAATCCTCGAGTACGTTCAGTGTAGATATATCCAAATCATTGGTAGGCTCATCTAGTATCAGGAAATTGGGGTTTTGAACCAATATTTTCAATAATTGCAAACGACGCTTTTCTCCACCGCTCAATTTATGAACAAAGCTATATTGCATAGCAGGTGGAAACAAAAATAGTGTCAGAAAATTAGAAATAGAAAGCTCGCTTCCATCAGCCATTTTTACATATTCTGCAATCTCTCGCACCACATCAATTACTCTTTGTCCGTCTTCAAAATCCAGACCCTCCTGCGAATAGTATCCAATTTTAATGGTTTCACCCGTTACAACCCTCCCCATATCGGGTTTAACTTTTTCTGTAATAACTTCAAGCAAGGTAGTTTTACCCATTCCATTCTTACCCACAATCCCGATTCTATCACCTCTCTTAAAAGTATACGAAAATTCCGAAATCACCTTTTGTGTATCAAAAGCCTTACTCACATGCTGAATCTCAATGATTTTACTACCCATCCGTTCCATCTTCATGCTCAATTCCAGCTTTTCTTCAGGGCCTTTTTTGATGGTCTTGCTTTTCAAATCATAGAAAGCATCAATCCGGCTTTGTGATTTTGTCCCGCGAGCTTTAGGTTGGCGACGCATCCATTCTAATTCTTTCCTTAACAGATTTCTATAATTCTTCTGGGTAGCTGCATTTACTGCTTCCTGCGCTTCTTTTTTCTCTAAGTAGTAATTATAATTCCCTGTGAATTTATAAATCTGGTTATCGGCAATTTCTAAGATTCTATTACAGACTTTATCTAAGAAATAACGGTCATGGGTAACCAATAATAAAGTAATATTGGAAGAAGAAAGATAACCTTCAAGCCATTCGATAGTAT
>CBIHRH010000829.1:0-2141 GCA_966212365.1 uncultured Emticicia sp.
CATCAATATTCTCGGTTTTTATTCTGATACAAGGCTTTTTACCTGAGTATTTAATGGCATTCTCTAAGAGGTTACGAATCAGGCTTATCAGTTGCGTGCGGTCGGCATAGATACTGGTGCGGGAGGCGTTCAGTTCTATACTTAATGAGTCTTCCAGTTCGGCTTTTATGCCCTCTGTTACATCGTCAATGATGCTGTGCAATTCCTGCAATTGGATGTCTAACTGCATTTTACCACGCTCCATACGAGCTGTATTCAGCACCGAGTCTACCTGATTTTTCAGCCGGTTATTCTCCTGCCTGATGATGTGTACATATTTCTTCAAACGCTCGGGTTGCTCCATTATTTTAGTCTGACTCAAAACATCTGTAGCCACTCTGATGGTCGAAATAGGCGTCTGAAACTCGTGCGTCATATTATTGATAAAATCGCGTTGTACTTCACTCAATCGTTTCTGTTTCAGAATCACAAACATTGAATAACCGAAAAAGGCAGTAACTACTAAGGTTATTAATGAGGAAATCACCCAGATGTCCAAACGGGAGGCAAGGAAACTGGCTTTACTTGGGAATCTGACTCCGAAATAGTTGAGATACTTATCGGTTTTCGGCAAAGTCTTTTTCAATGCCGTACTCTCTTCAAAATTAGAATTAATATGCGCCCCATCGACAATTTTATCGGTATTACAATCGTAGATACCATATTCAAAATCAGTCTGCAGGTTTTGTTTCTTAAATTCTTCTTTGAGGTAATGCTCCAGCACATCGGCATCGAGCGGGATTCTTAAATTGGCTACGTAGTAATCGGAAGAAAGCTGACTAACAGGGTTTTCGATACTGGAAAGTTTGTAGAGGGAAGAGATTTTGTTCGCAACATTTCGTAAAGAAATCATGACAGTTTGCCGAAACTGCTGTTCTTTTAAATCGAAAGCGCGCTTTACCCAATAGGCCTGTACTGCTATAATTCCCGTAATCGAAAGCGTGCCCAGTATAATCAGAAGTCGGATGGTATTTCTGTTCAAAACGGGATAGTTTTTTCGTAAAATTATATAAAAGAAGATTTAATGACAAAATTTTAATCATAAGTTTAGCGAGTGGTTATTAAAAAAGTTATGTAAAATCTAAATATTCTTTTAATTTAATCGTCTACCCTTTGAAAAAGCAAATTTTCTACCTTTATTTGCTCTATTCAAAGAATCTTATTCCAAAAACTTAAAGTTTACATTTCCCTAAGCATTATGCAAAAATTACAAACCCTCGATTACTTTGTATTTCTCTTCTACTTTATTTTAGTGTCAGGTTACGGCTATTGGATTTATAAGAAAAAACAAGCCAAACAAACTTCTACAACAGACTTTTTCCTTGCTGAAGGCTCGCTTACCTGGTGGGCAATTGGTGCTTCGTTGATTGCTTCGAATATCTCGGCTGAGCAGATGATTGGTATGTCGGGTAACGGTTTTTCGATGGGTTTAGCGATTTCTACATACGAGTGGATGGCAGCGGCCACGCTTATTGTGGTAGGTATTGTTTTTATGCCTATTTATCTGAAAAACAAGATTTTTACGATGCCACAATTTCTTAATCAACGCTACAACTCTACCGTGAGTTTGATTATGGCAATTTTCTGGCTGGCTTTATATATTCTGGTAAACCTTACCTCTATTTTGTATCTGGGAGCATTGGCAGTATCAGGAATCTCTGGTATCGACTTCACCGTCTGTATGATTGGACTGGCGATTTTTGCCATTATTATTACTATCGGGGGTATGAAAGTAATCGGTTTTACCGATGTAATTCAGGTATTCTTCTTGATTGTGGGTGGTTTAGCTACTACCTATCTGGCAGTTATGTTGGTTTCAAGCCAGTATGACGGCATAGAAAGCTTAACCAATGGTTTGAAATTAATGACCGAAAAATCAGAAGACCACTTTCATATGATTTTCAAAAAGGGAGATACGCATTATATGGCATTACCAGGCTTAACGGTATTGATTGGTGGTATGTGGATTGTGAATCTGAATTACTGGGGATGTAACCAATATATTACACAACGTGCTTTGGGAGCCGACCTTGATACGGCCCGTAAAGGGATTTTGTTTGCCGCTTTCCTTAAATTATTAATGCCAGTTATCGTAACACTTC
>CBIHRH010000830.1:0-2136 GCA_966212365.1 uncultured Emticicia sp.
TTATCAGAACACCATAACCTGAATCTTAACTATAGTCGCCGTATTAATCGCCCAAGTTATCAGAACTTAAACCCATTTGAGTATAGGGTTGATGAGTTGGTATACTCAAAAGGTAACCCATTCCTTCGCCCTGAATATGCTAATAATTTTAAATTAACGCACGTGTATAAAGGTAAACTGACCACCTCGTTAGGCTATTGGCGTACCAGATTCCCAGTTGTTGGTTTAAGACTACCTTACGATGCGAGCCGCACCTACTTCATTGCGCAAAACTTAGACTATACCCAAGGATTCAGCCTTGATATGAGTCTGGCAACGGATATTACTAAATGGTGGAATATTTATGTGAATGTAAGTGGCTATACTAATGTATTCCGTGGTGATTTAAAGAACGGTATCAAAGTGAATAATAGTACAATGGCCGCTAATGCCAACGCACAAAGTACCTTTAAATTGAAGAATAACTGGACGATTGAACTTTCAGGTTGGTACAATTCACCATACCGCCGTATAGATTATAACAGAGCGATGGGTACGATGGATGCAGGTGTGCAAAAGAAATTCTGGAAAGATAACGCAACATTAAAAGTCAGCTTTACCGATGTATTGCATACTGGTAGAGGGGGGTATCATTCTGAATACGCGGGGGTTTATACTAATCTACGTTTCAAATGGGAGTCACAGCAGTTGAGAGTTAACTTCACTTATCGATTCGGTAGCAACGAAATCAAAGGTGCCCGCAACCGCAGAAGCGGTTCAGAAGATGAATTGAATCGTATTAAGGGGGGGTGATATTATTGTATCTATTCCATCATGGTATAATTTTTAGAGTAGACCTAACTAAGGACTTTGTAAAGAAACTGCCAAAATTTTATTTTGTCAGTTTCTTTTTTTAGCTCTATGGGCTTCTAAGCATAAAGTCCTGTAATAAGTTATATATTTACGACGAGGTACATTTAAGTAAAATAATGAATAACTCAATAATTGATTTCTTCTTACTAGTTTGTGAAAAACTAAAGAATTTACATTACCTTATATGCTTACGGGTAGTGCAGCTATGAATTTCTATTCTGTCATACGAAATTATCAAAGAGTATTATGGGAACGAGTTAAGTGCTGGTCAGTTAGAAGAAATAAAATAAAGATTATCGTCAAATCAGGCCTCCTAATAGATTTCGGTGCGAGAGTATCATCTTATTATTTTTATTCAAGTCCTAATATTAAATCCTACCCAGTACACTGGCTCTAACAACTTTTTCTACCACATCTGTCTTATTTTATCTCAACTTATACCCAAATCATCTGATTTTATAGTGCCAAATACGATTTTATTGTAAATTTAAAGGTTAATCAACAAGCTATTCTTAAGTAATGAAAAAAACTTTTTTAACCTCAACAATTACCTTTTTAACTGTTTTCTGCCTGCAGGCGCAAAATGCTTTGTTGCTTCGTCAGCCTGCCATTAATAAAGATGGCTCGTTAGTGGCTTTTTCGTTCCAGGGAGACATCTGGACGGTTCCTAACATAGGTGGTAAAGCCTCACGTCTTACTATTCATGACGCCTATGAATCAAATCCTGTTTTTAGCCCTGATGGCAAACAAATCGCTTTTTCAGGCGCCAGATTTGGCAATAATGACATCTTCGTAATGTCGGCAGAAGGAAGTATGCCTAAGCGTCTGACCTTCCATTCAGGTGCAGATAATATTTCAAGCTGGACACAACCAGATAAAATTTTATTCTCAACTAATCGTGAATTCAGACAGATTGAACGTCCAAACGAAGTATATGCTATCAACCCAAAAGGAGGTACTGAGTCAAGAATTTTAGATGCCGTAGGTTTTGACCCGATTCTTTCTCCTGATGGTCGTTTCCTGGCTTTTGTACGTGGTGATATTAACCCTGTTGCCCGTCAGGCCTATAAAGGAAGTTCTGACCGTGACATCTGGATTTATGATACAAAAAATAAATCCTATCAACAATTACCGGGTTTTGAAACGAATGATGTTTTTCCGCAATGGGGAAGCAATAATACCTTGTATTTCCTGAGCAGTGAGTCAGGCACTTATAACATTTACCGCCTGAAATTAGATGCAAACGGAAAAGCAAGCAATACACCTGAAAAACTGACTAATTAT
>CBIHRH010000831.1:0-2114 GCA_966212365.1 uncultured Emticicia sp.
TGGGTACCTTTTGTCTGACAGAAGCAATAGTTTCCTGTTATCTGACACTAAATTGGAATCTGAAAAGGTAGCCTCTACGGTGGCTACCTTTTTGACTGAAGGAAGCGATGGTTTCCTGTTATCTGACACTAAATTGGAATCTGAAAAGGTAGCCTCTATGGTGGCTACCTTTTTGACCGAAGGTATCAGTTTCCATAATTAATTGTATAATCAATTTAAAAACTATCGGCTTGACAACCTATGAAAAAACCACTGGTTCTGTTTTTAGTTATATTGTTATTTATTGCTGAGTCCATTTTTCTAAATGCTTGTTCGACAGCTCAGGAGAGAGAAACTTTCAATCCAAAATTCAAACTTATTCCTGCTGAAAAGATTACTTTTAATTCTTTTGTTGATTGCAATATGGCAGAGGTTTGGGTTGGCGATACTTTCAGGATTTTTCCGGGCAAATATGGTGAAGACCCGCTTTGGGGATATGCCAGAGACCTGAAATATGCTAATGGTAAAAATGCAGAGGAAACATTTAAAAGTGCTAAAGAAAATTTCCATTCACCCATTATACCTGCAAATGCACTAGTCAATCAGGAGGGTTTACATGGAGCGGTATGGTTTGAAACGGTCTATCAATCTCTTAAAGATGCTTCTGGTAAAACTTTGTATGCAGTTTATCATAATGAAAATTATCCTCAGACACTTCCCTATAATTCGAAGACTGGGCAGGGTTATATGGATGGAGAAAAATGGCCTCAAGGTTTAACTGGAGAAAAAAGTCCGGCAGCGGTTTGTAGAATTGGTATCATGAAATCGGTTGATGGTGGTAAAAGTTGGGAGAATAAAGGAATATTTATTGAAGACCTGAACGCAAGAATGATTTTGAAGCCACATAATACCTCCAATACTTTCGCCGGGGGTGTAGGTGATCCATCAGCAGTTGCCAGTGGCGATTACCTCTATTTGTTTTATGGCGAATATGGTTATCCGGGGGAATATCAGGAAGCAACCTATAATCCAAAAACCGAGTGGACTGGCCAATGTATTAGTGTAGCCCGAATTGCCATCGCTGACTTAGATAATCCCGTCGGAAAAGCTAAAAGATGGGATGGTAATGGTTTTAATGCATCTTATAATGGTATTGGCAAACCTGTTTCATCCTTACAGTTATCAATGGAACATGGTGGAGGCCCTGCGTCCTCTCCTACTAATGGATTTCATTGGGGCCCATCAGTTAGTTGGAATACTTATCTGAATTGCTGGGTGATGATGATGGCAAAATCAGAAGGTAAGTCATGGAAAGGAGATAAAGTTTATATTTCTTTCAATAAAAATGCAGACTTAACCGAAGGAACCAATTCGCAGCAATGGACAAAATCTCAGTTAGTATTCGAAAAACCGGGCTATATTTTATGGTATCCCTCTTTACAACCTTTGAATGCACCCGAAGACATTGCAACCAAAAATACCTGCCTTAAATTAGGGAAAAAAGCAAGGTTCTTCGTAAAACGTATTAAACCGGGAGATGATTCCTATGCTTCTGAGCATATTATTGAGTTTGAATAATGTATCACGACTTTTCAAGTCGTGTTAGTTCGCTAAGTACAGTTCATAACTCGAAGACTTTAAAAGTCGTGATACATTTATTTCTTAAAAACTACCCAAACAGCCAGAAATATCAGTCCAAAACCGACTAAATAATTCCATTTGAGTGGTTCTTTTAAATATAAAACAGCAAAAACCACAAAGACCACCAGCGTGATGGCTTCTTGTATAGTTTTGAGTTGAAATGCGTTGAATTGCCCATAACCTATTCTATTAGCAGGCACCATAAAAAGGTATTCAAAAAAAGCAATTCCCCAGCTGATGGCAATTGCTTTCCATATGGGTAAATCGGGTCTTTTCAAGTGTCCATACCAGGCAAAAGTCATAAATGTATTAGAAACGAGTAGCAACAGGATGGTTCGCATGGGCAAAATTTAAAATTTGGTTCTTATTGATTTAGATTTGTTGTTAATTTGTAAAATGATTCATGCAAAGTCGAAAAACTATTATTAATTGCGATAAAATCGCACAAAATTATTGCATAAATCTGAACTGCCTAATTAAAAGTACGAAATGAA
>CBIHRH010000832.1:0-2110 GCA_966212365.1 uncultured Emticicia sp.
TACTGGTTGATAGATCAAAGAGGCGCGATGCACCACGTTTTTCAGTTGGTCTTCAACAAAAGAATCAATGTAAGTTTTGGTGAAGGGAATCAACAACAAGGCTAACACTACTACCCCACCTATCAGGAATCTGTTTTTATACTTGTTATTTGCCAGATATGCATAGACTACTACCAAGCCGATGGCAATCATTAGCACTATATCTCTGTAAATCAGGATTTTATGAAAAAGTGGCTTATAGCCAATGAACAAGACATAAATGACGAATGAGATAATACCATAAATCCAATAGTTGTTCGGCTTCCAGAACATCGCAAAACGACTTCCTGCTTTAGCATGATAAGGTTTGCGTAAGAAGTTTGTAAAGACATTCTTTAATAACAAGAATAATAAGAACAAAACTGCAAAACCTCTGTCGAAAACAGCAAAGAATGCAAATGTGGATAAGGTCAGGTAAAATTCGTTGTTGGCTGTCAGGTAATAATAAAACTGATGCAGGTAATTGAGGAATTTTGAACGGAACCGACTAGCTACAAAAGCCTTCTCCTGATGTTGCTGATTGGCTTTAGCCGAAACAAACAAATAGGAAATTAAAGGAATAAATACCCCTGCCATGCGAGTAATCAGGTCATAACCAGTAAGCAATAAAAGCGTGCCACAAGCAATTAAGACCTCTGAATGATAGTAGAGATACTTTTGGTGAGAAAATTGCACTTTAGCCAATAAACGACTGAAAGTATCTTTCTTAAATCGGTAAATATTCAGTAGAATAATGAATACAGCTGGAAGTATAAATGTTAGTGGCAGCCCCATCGTAAAATTAATAAACGAGAAATCGAAACGGATAAGGGTTGTTTCTAATTCATATTTATTAATATTTTCGAGTGGTGGGAAAGTGGCTACCCGCCATAGTAAAATAAAACGATAGGCCAACAAAGCATATACAACCGCATAAATAACAGCCTCGATACGCTCTAAGCCATGATTGGCATTGAATAATAGCGTGAAGACAAATAGTAAAAACAAGATTGAAAGATACAACAAGTTGCTATAAAAAGCAAAGCCATTGTCAGCAAAATCACGGATATGGAAGAGCCAATCATACTCGGCATTTTGCGAGTGAAGAGAGAGATTTTTGCCAAACACCTCACTCTGCTGATCATTTTTAAAGTTGTCTGTTACTTCTCCTGAAAAATCTACACCTGTCGGATTTAACGTATAAATCATCGTGCCCGAAAAAACATTCGAGCGGGCATTGCGTAAATCTTCATGAAATAAAAAGCCTTCCTTTAATGAAGAGTTAAGTAATTGAGTATAATGATTATCCAGAAAGCGTATTTGTTTGGTACCTATTTCAACACCATCTTTTTGGGCAGAAAGATTAAAATACTGTGGAAAATCAAAATTCAATACGGCCGTTTTAGAACTTTTTGGATACAAATTTTTATCCAATGTGCTGAAAAAGTATTGCTTGCGCAAATTATAAAATCCAACAAAAAATTTATCTCCGGTCGCTATACTGGTAGTCTTTTGCAATTCTGGAAGCTGACGATGTCCATCAATACTTAAAACGAATCTGTTCTTAAAAAAATCATTCGTCGGGAAAATGCTAATGCTCTTTTCTTTACCTGATGAATTCGGACTAGCAAGTAAATAGAGTTCTCCTGTTGTTTGCAGAATACGCTCTACTACCTGTTTTGATTGAGCTTTGTTGGAAACGAAATTGTCGTTTTCTATCAGCAATGAGTAAAAGCTTTTACCTTTCTCAATTGGTAAATCTTTTACTTCAATCTCATCCTCGTAGGTATTGGGGATATTTAACTGCCGCAGAATGCTCTTGGCACTGCATCTGATACTGATATGATATATTTTGCGTAGCTTCTTTTTAAACAAAAAACCCTCGTCTTTGGTCTCTATATTACTACATGAAAGATTGATACTATCATTACTGATAGCGAAGCTATTCTGTATAGGTGTCGGAAAAATAGTATTGATAGGTCTAAAATCTTCATCACTATTTGCACGACTAAAAACAGGTTCAAAATATTTGTCAAAACTCAAAACAAAACGCCCTTCACTATTTTTTCGGGCTTTAAAGGTTCCACTTTCA
>CBIHRH010000833.1:0-2108 GCA_966212365.1 uncultured Emticicia sp.
TTCAATGCCAAAGAGTTAATTCATAAATTCTACTATCAGCTCAAAGTCATGCAATTAGTGGCTTGTATATCAGCGGCTGCTTTGTGGGGCTTTATTGGTAATCAGACAGCAGCCTATTTTGAGAACGTGCGCATGGCAGAATTAGGTATGCAACCGGTGTACAACTATCCATTTTCAGTTCTGGCTGTAACGCTGACGAATAATACTCTCGGAGAATCAGAAAGTTCAATGCTGACAACCAAATCAGTTTTTAAGAACTATTTTAAAAACGCGATTGCCAAAATCAAAAAATCAACCTTGTTTCGTCCAAACCCAAAGGCTGACAGAGCGGCTAAGGTTTTATTGGTAATTCTAGGTATAATTTTACTGGGCGCCGGGATTGTTGTATTAGTCTGTGGTATCCAATGTGGAAGCGCCGGAGGAGGAGTTGCACTGGGAGTAATCGGTGGACTGGCATTGCTAGGCTTAGGAGTCTGGGCACTGGTTGGTGGTTTCAGAAGAGCATTCAGAATGATGAAAGGACCTGTAGTAAATTAGCAAACGAATATATAAATACAAAAAATGGGTTCTCTAAAGAACCCATTTTTTGTATGCAATAATCTTAACTCTGAAAACTGATAATCAATTCTTCAACGATTTTCTGCTCTTCATTGTTTAAACATTTTGTTGCACTTAAATAACTTAAAGCACTTGCTATTTTGCTATTGTCTAATGCCGTTCCTAAACTACCAACATAGGAGGGAAGTATAAAAGAAAGTGCTTTTAAATCTTTTCGGTCACACCATTTATCAATCAAAGTTGCTAAAATTGGATTTTTATTTCTTGAAGCGCCAATCCTTTTCAATCCTTCTGTAATACCTGATTTTATCATATTACCATACGGATTTTCATAAAGGGTATCAGCATAATCAGCTGCCAATTGATAATATTGTGTTGCTTCCTCGATGCGCCCTAGGTCTTCGTAAGACTTACCCACGTTAAGACATAGTGATGGGAAATATTTTTTCATACCATCGCCTTCAATCCTATTAGCTAAATGATACGATTCTAAATTCCATTTAAGCTTTTCTTCTAAAGATAGCTGCCTGTGTGCCATATAGTGCGCAGCAATAAAAGCTTCAAAATTGTCAGAGGCTGATTCCCAGGCTTGTTTAAATAATGCAGTTGACTCTTCTAAATTCCCTTCAAATTCGGCATTCATACCCTCAGAGCATAGCTGAACTATCTTATTGCTTGGGTCAATATCCATGTCAATGAGGAATATTTACGGTTTCTAAGCCTTTGATGCTTACTTTATTACCTTCAACAAAAACAGAAATAGGAGACTCTGAAAGGTTTTCAATAGCAATATGCTCATGGTGTATAGCTACTTTCAAAGCATTTTGTCTGAAGCCTACTCTGAATGAAAAGCTTTGCCATTGCTCCGGCAAAAACGGGCTGAAAGAAAGCATATTATCCTTCACACGCATACCTCCAAAGCCTTTCACAACCGACATCCAGGTTCCTGCCATTGAGGTGATGTGAAGACCGTCTTCTGTATCATTGTTATAATCATCCAGGTCTAATCGAGCTGTTCTTACATACATTTCGTAAGCTTTTTCTTTCTTGCCTAATTTTGCCGCCTGAATTACATGCACACAAGGTGATAAGGATGATTCATGAACTGTCATTGGTTCATAGAAATCAAAATTTCTTCTAAGCTCGTCAACCGAAAAATCATCCTCAAAGAAATACATACCTTGCAGCACATCTGCCTGTTTAATAAAACATGATCTTAGAATCCTATCCCATGACCATTTCTGGTTAATCGGGCGTCGGGTAACAATATCATGGACTGTCAGCAATTCTTTATCTAAGAAGCCATCTTGTTGTAAAAACACCTCACGTTGTGGGTCATAAGGGAAATACATATTCTTGATAATGTTTTTCCATTTCGAGGTCTCAGTAGTTTCATCAAAATTGGTGATTCTGACAATATCATCAAATTTGAAATTGTCTTTCTTAACTTTTTCTATAGCTTCTAAAGTATACTTCAAACACCAAACGGCCAGATAATTTGTATACCAGTTATTATTTACGTTGTTCTCGTACTCGTTCGGGCCAGTAAC
>CBIHRH010000834.1:0-2100 GCA_966212365.1 uncultured Emticicia sp.
ACCCGTGCGTCAGACGTAGTTAGTGATTGAGAAGATACGAAAGAATTTTTGGTAACAATATCATACTCCACAAATAAACCTGTACTATGCTCCCCGTCGCCTAAATTATCAATGGTGCTTCCTGTAGCCCAGCTAAAATAATGATTGGTAGTTCCGTTTAATTGCTTGCTACCGGCAATATGCAAAGGAGCTATGGGATTTGTAACACCAATGCCAACATTGCCAGATCTCATAACCGTCATTACATTACTTCTATTGGCATCATCAGCACCATTTCCAATCATCAACAAAGCATCAGGGGTATCAATATTAAATGAGCCCATTGCCGTTGAACTTAAACCAGATACATTAGTATAAGACCCCATAGCTGTGGCATGACTACCTGACGCAATTGTAAAAAAGCCCATAGCTGTTGAAGCATGGCCCGAAGCAACACTATGTTGTCCAATTGCTGTAGCGACGTAGCCTGATGCTGTAGTCTGATATCCCATAGAGGTTGCATAATTGTCAGAGGCTGTCGTGCCCCTACCTATAGCAGTAGAATAATCGCCGGAGGCAATAGAACCATAACCAATAGCAGTCGAGCCAGTTCCATACGCAACCGACCAATAACCTATAACTGTGGAAAGGAGACCTATCGCCCTTGTATATGCTCCCATAGCCGTTGTATAGTTGCCAGAGGCAAGTGTACTATGACCCAAACTAACAGAACTGAGTCCAATATTCTCATAATTCCAGGAAGTATCAAGCGAAGGTTCAAAGTTCCCTGCCCTTAAAGCCCCTTTACTAGGGAACCAAATTAATTTGCTACCCGCACCCAAACTATCAGCCCCGAACAGAACCGTTTTACCTGTACCGACATGAAAGGCAGCTTTAGGAGAAGTAGCACCAATACCCACATTCCCGGCATTCCCATTATACACATGTGTCCCATTCAAAGCCCAGCCGGTGCCCGAGGCCGCATTCGTTACCGGAATCCATGCCGTGCCATTCCAGTATTTAAGTAGATTCGTAACATTATCAAATACTACCGTGCCTTTGGTCGGGCTACCCGAATTAAAAGGCGATAAGGTGATAGACTGAGCAATAGAAAATTGATTGGCAATCAGAAATAGCAAGAAATAGAGTAATGTTTTCATGGGAGGCAGAGTTTAAAAATACGCTTGTAAAACCTGAAATTGATTACAATTTAAGTAATTATTTACTATTATAAAATGGCTGATGCACCTGCTATCAATATAAATCCGGAATCCTTAAACCAAGAGTAAAATTCTCAATAAGCCCCCAAATCAAACCTCGGTTTTAGTTCAAACAATTCCCGCATCATAAACATATCCATCAGGTCGGGTGATTGGTTGTTCAGCATGATTTTCATTTGTTCTTTCGGAATGATACGTTTCTTGCCGTCGCTGTCCACTTTGTCTTTTTTGATGGCTTTGCGTTCGTATAGGAAGCGTTGGCGCACAGTCATTTTATCGTCGTACATGTGCATGGCTACCTGTTCCGAAATCCGGTAGTCCCCTTTCGAGACCGCATAGCCAGAGCGGTAATAGAGCTGGGTTTTCAGGTTGAAATAGTCTTCCCTAATAGTCTTGCCGCTGATGGGGTCTTTAACAGGTAACACAGCTCCACCGCCATGAAAAGGCGTAGCGCCAACAATAAAGCCATCAATAAAACCACCCACGCCGTCGGAGTCGAACACAATGTTTTTGTTAGGTACTTTGTATTGCTGCGCCAATGCAACAATGGTATTAATCACCTCGTTGCCATTCGATTTATCGATGATGGCGATGTCTTCCAGAGATTTCCCTTCCCAATAACCCACCACAAACTTATTAGAGCCTTCCAGCGCAATATCAGCCGTGATATACCTTTCAGAAGTGCGTGTCTGGTAGACATTGTTGAATACACCCACAAAATCGGAGTACTTATAAATATCGAGGTCAGATGGTACGAATTTCCAGTTGCCTTTGAAGAGCTGCAACTGGGTTTGCTCGTCCTGCGCCAGTAGATTACCGAGGTAGGAAGGGTCGTGTTCCATGAGCTGTTTATTATCTTATATAGACCCCGAAAAAAACCTAATCGACTTGATAAAGTACT
>CBIHRH010000835.1:0-2083 GCA_966212365.1 uncultured Emticicia sp.
TCATTACATTGACTGTCCGGTTCTGTTGAATTTCGTTGACTTTAACAGTTTCAGCCGAGTAACCGAGTTTTTTTGACTCTTTTTTGATACCCAGTGCTGTTACTACTACTTCTTCAAGTGCTTGGGTATCTTCTACAAGATTTATTTCAATAGAAGAACTGTTTCCGACTTTAACTTCCTGAGCTAAATGGCCGATAAAACTGAAAACCAGTGTTTCTTCGGGCGATGCATCAATTTTAAAACTTCCCGAGGCATCTGTAGTAGTGCCGCGTTGAGTACCTTTAATCGTAATTCCGACTCCTGGCATAGGGTCTTTGGTTGTTCCACCTATCACACGTCCGGTTATAGGTTTAGTCTGTGCTAAAATTGCCAATGGACCGAGAAGCAGGAGTACGACCAGTATTTTCTGCTTAAAACTGGTATTTTTTGATAGGTAATATTGTTTCATTTTTGTTGGGGTTTATTTAATTAATACAATTTTTTATGGTTCGAATGCTAAAATTTCTTATCTTTAGAAAGAATAATATTACCGAAACTATCGGCAGGATTTTGATTTCCAAATAAAATAGTGTCAATTTGACACCTGCTATTGAACGCCAACTATCAGAAACGTTTGTGATAAGCATTTTTATCAGGTTTTTAGTACTGAAATAGTGAGAAACAGGCACTATTAATTATTAGCAGGAAATTTTTGTGTGATTTGATTATTAATAAGTAATCTTAAAAAAGTACAAACTAAGTATGCAAAGATGTATAAAGTGTAACTCGGTAGATGGAGTGATAAGGTCTGGTTTTTTGAGAGGGAAACAGCGTTTTTTTTGTAAACTATGTAATTTCCATTTCATTCTGGAAAGTGAGAATTCCAAATCGCCTCAAAAAGCTAATCAGGCCACTATTGTAGATCTGGCGAAGCATTTGGGTATTGCTGCCTCTACGGTGTCGAGGGCACTGAATGGTAAAGCTGATATAAGTCCATTTACCAGAAAGGCAGTCATGCAAGCAGCAGTTGATTTAGATTACAGGCCAAATTTGTTAGCTCAGAGTCTGAATAAAGGCAAGACCAACACCATTGGGGTAGTTATCCCAAATGTCGAGCTTCCTTTTTTTGCAACAGCTCTAGCAAGTATGCAGCAAGTGGCTATTAAAACAGGTTACAGAATTATGGTTTGTCATTCGAGCGAATCAGAAACAATAGAAAAATTGAATACAGAAACTCTCATTGCCTGCCGTGTAGACGGCTTACTGATAAGTCATTCGAAAGAAACAACTTCGTTTGAACATATTCAACACGTATTAGCCAAATGCATTCCTGTCGTACATTTTGACAGAGTCTGCAACGAGATAGAAACCCCGAAGGTAATCCATGAAGATTTTAAAGGGAGTTTTGATTTGGTCGAACATCTGATTTTACAAGGTTGCCGGAAAATCGGAGTCATGCTTGGGCCTGAGAAGTTTTATATTTCACAAATCCGCTTAGAGGGTTATAAAGCGGCTCTTCAAAAATATGGTATAAAGTTGACCGAAGAGTATATATATTATTCTGAAATGAATAAAAATGATGGTACGAAAGCATTTGAATACTTCATTAACCTGCCAGAACCACCAGACGGTATTTTTGCTATGCTGTCAAGAAATGCCATTGAAATGATGGTTGAGGCCCAAAAAAGAAAAATCAGTATTCCTGAAGAGATGGCCTTTGCAGGTTTTGGTGATGATATTCTATGCGAATTATTTGAACCTTCTCTTACCGTCTTTAATCATTTTCCTACCAAAGTCGGCGAAGCAGCAATTAATCTGCTGATTGAGAATATTAATAATAGAAATATCCATGTTCATACTACTCAATCAGTTCAGGGAGAGTTAGTAATCAGAAGCTCTTCTCTGAAGATAAAAAATAAAATATAAATTATTTATCTACTCCTCACCTTTTCAAATTTTCCCTACAATTGTTATATCGATGTGCCACAGAATTTTAATTCCTTTGCAAATCTTGAACAAATAAAAAAGCACTTACAAGAAATGTCTTATAAATGCTTGATTATCAGGTGACCTCGGAGAGGCTCGAACTCTCGACCCACTGATT
>CBIHRH010000836.1:0-2066 GCA_966212365.1 uncultured Emticicia sp.
ATAGCTATAAGACACGAAATAAATACGAGTGTGACAAAATCTTTTGATAATAATTGCCAGAGATTCAAAGTAGAGGCACCTAATACCTTACGAACACCTATTTCCTTGGTGCGCTGCTCGGCTACAAAGCTTGCTAAACCGAATAAGCCAAGACAAGAGATAAAAATAGCAAGAACCGCAAACAGTGTAGCCAATTTGCTTATTTGCTGCTCGGCTTTAAACTTATGGGCAAACTCCTTATCAACAAATCCATAATTGAATGGGGCAAAAGGAATGAGTTTTTTCTGGATAGTTTCAATTTTTGTCAAAGCCTCATTAACAGGTAAATCAGGGTTGATTTTTACTTGCATCTGAGAGGCATTTCTGAGATTTTTATCCAGCCAATAAAAACCCATACTTACTGGTTCGTAAGGAGATGATGCTACAACATCGTTTACTACACCAATAATCTGACGGCCTTGGCTCTCTGAATCCTGACGGATAAATTCTCCAATAGGATTTTTAAGTCCAAGATATTTAGCAGCAGACTCGTTAATAATTACTGCTGTTGAATCTGTTCCGAATTCTCTGGAAAAATCTCTTCCCTGTTTCATTTTCCATTGAATTGCCTTGCCAAAATCTTCGTTTACCCAGGTTACTGTAAAACTTGATTCAGATTCAGGATTTTTCCCTTTCCATGTAAATCCACCCCAATTATCCCAGATATCTGTTACAGGGCTGCTTGAAAATGCTACATCTTTGGCAATACCTCTGGCCAGTAGCTCATCTTTCATTGCCAATTTATTAGCGGCAAAACCCGGGTCTTTCATAGGAATCCGAACAAGCCCCTCACGATTATATCCTACCGGACGATTTTGTGCATATTGAATTTGTTGATAAACAATAATGGTTCCGATAATCAAAACTACCGAAGTTGTAAATTGTATGACTACCAGAATTTTACGAGGTAGTGAAGTATATTTCCCTAAACGAAGTGTACCATTCAGAACCTTGACGGGTTGGAAAGACGAGAGATAAAATGCCGGATAGAGACCTGATAATAAAGAAGTTATTATGAGGAAACCAAGACTGAAAACCCAGAAATAAATATTAGTAAATGGCAATCTTATACTTTTATCGGCCAATTGATTAAATGAAGAAAGAGATACTGGTACTATCAATAGAGACAATACAAAGGCCACCAAAACTTCTACAAAAGATTCACTCAGAAACTGACCGATTAGTTGTGCCCTCAGTGAGCCAATTGCCTTACGGATTCCAACCTCTTTCGCTCTTTTTTCACTACGGGCAGTGCTTAAATTAATAAAATTAATGCAGGCTAAAAGCAGTACAAATATACCCACCACTCCAAAAAGCCAGACAAAAGTGATTCTGCCACCAGCCGATTTTCCTTCCTTAAATTCAGAATACAGATACCAGTCTTTCATTGGATGAAGCCAGACATTTGTTTTATATTTTTTTGCCGCTTGTGCAAAATCTGAAGGTGCATCTTTCAGATATAAATCATTGATTGCTACGCTTGCTTGTTCAAGGGTTACATGATCAGCTGTTTGAACAAAAATCCAATGGGAGGTATTGCCCCAATTATCTATATTAGCCTTGATACCCTCATTATGTGTTCGTTTGTATTCATAATTACCGAAAAAATCAACATTGCCGAAAATGGAATTTGCAGCTATATCTTCATATACGCCTGTAATTTTTACATCAATATTATTATCTAATTTTATGGCATAATTAATTGGGTCTCTTTTGCCAAAAAGAGCTTTAGCTGTAGAAGCTGAAATGATAATGGCTTGAAGGTCATTAAGACTTTCTTTACTCCCTTTCAGCATTTTCAACGAAAACATATCAATTGCGCCATTCTGGATAAACTGCCCTTTTTTAGTGAAGTTATTTTCATCGACCCGAAGTGCGTAATCAATACTTGGCCTAAGCAATACTACATACTTGAATAGATGACTATATTTTTCTGTCAGAACTTTAGCCATTGGTTGAGGCAACCAATTTGTACTGACTGTGTTTTGGTCCAATGGTTCTGTAAAATTACGGTATACTTGTCCGAT
>CBIHRH010000837.1:0-2057 GCA_966212365.1 uncultured Emticicia sp.
CTGTCTGAAAAACCTGCTCTTTTCGGTCAGAATAATAAAATTTAAACATACTCTTAATTATAAAAGATTGTCAAGAGTAACCGTGCCACACGCATTTTCAAAGAAGTATACGCATGGCACGGGGATAATACTAAAACCCAATTTTCCCCTTAATTCTTTTTCTTTCACCCTTAGCCAGATACTCCCTCATATCTTCCAGTTCTTTTTCAAAACCACCACTCAGAATCGGGAAGCGGCACCAGCTGCGAGGGTCAAGATTATGGCTATCCAGATGGAAACTTGGAGCATAACGTTCGCGTTTCCATTGGTTGCGACTCCAGAGTCTGAAGAATCTTTCTATCCAGGCTGCCAGCGTATCGCGGTCGAAACGGTCAGCAAATTGTGCTTCCATGAATAATAAGCATTCCAAAGGAGGTTTTTTATCTCTGATGGCCACTTTCTCAATCTCATTCAGCACTTCGTAAGGCATCAGGTCTTTTTCATCTGTCTGCTTTTTATCCAAAGGACGAAGCTCTGCCGTTGGTTGTAATCTGTTTACCTTGTGTAAGCCTTCTATTTTGATATGTTTGCCTTTTACATCACAGCCAATGGTTTCTAACCAGACTAACCATTGCTTTAGCCAGTATTTGTCAATACCTGCAATCGGATTGATACTTCCGGCTGTGTCGCCATCCATCGTGCAATAGCCTACTGCTACTTCTGAACGGTTTGAAGTAGCTAACAGCAGGTGATTGTACAGATTGGTAAGCAACCATACACCTGGGGCACGTACCCTTGCCTGAATATTCTGTAAAGGTAAATCGTCTGTTTCCCAGGTCAGATTACGGCCGATTTGTTCTTCAATCAATCCCTTATAGGTTTCTACCAGTCCATTAATATTTACATTGTAGAAAGTGGCTCCTATTGATTTAGCCAGACTTTCTGCTGACTCATAAGTATCTGTCGAACTGTTTTCTGTGCCTTGATAGATGCTATGAATCAATTCTCTGGTTACTTCTTCTACCGTAATACAAGATTGTATTTTCCTGATGTAAGACAGTTTCTGTTTAAAGGCTTCCAAACCGATGCTTTCATCGGCCAGGCGAATCATTAAGCCACATAAGGCCACACAGGCGCAGGAATCTGCTCCACCTGATAAGGATACCGTAAAGCCTTGTGAACGTGACTTACGGAGGTAATCAAATAATGCTAAGGATACTGCCCGGGCAAATTCTTCTTCTTTCAGATACCCTCCCCTTTCGAATTTTTCTAATTCGGCATATTGGTTGGCAACGGGTTTAATCTCAGGGAAATCAAAAAGTGTAAGTACTCTCCATGTACTGGCAATAATTGGAGATTTAATCTGTGAATGATTCACTTTTGGTGCTTCAATGTCTATCGTTGCGCTCGTTACATAAAAATCATTGTAGCCAAAGCGAGGTGATGAAACCAGCAAATTTCCATCTGAGGCAATCATGGCATCACCATCAAAAATCAATCGACCAGATTCATTGCCCAACAGGTTGGTGTATATATAGCTACACGAGAATGAACGACTACCATCAATCAAAATTCGCTCCGGGTACTTGAATTTCTAGAACGAAAATGGGGTGGCGCTTGTATTCAGAATAATATCAACGGCTCTATCAAACAACACTCTACCCGGACGGTTCGCTACCCAGGCATCTTCACATATCTCGAAACCGATGCGAACACCACTCAACTCGAAAACCAGATCGCCTATCGGATATTTAAATTCGTCTATCTCTATTTCATCACGTAGCCCTGTTTGCCAACGATGAAACCAGCGATCTTCGTAAAACACACCATAATTTGGCAAATGCTGTTTGCACACAAAACCCAGAATGCGCTTATTGGCAATCAGACATGAGGTATTGAAGATTTTATTGTTAAAACGCAAAGGCAAACCTACTGATACTATCATGCCAGCGGTATGATGCACAATTTCCAGCAGGCTTTCTTTGGCTTGCTCAGCTACATCAAAAGAGTAAAAAGCATCTTCACAGCCATAGCCCGTAATACACAATTCGGGCAGACAGAGCAGGCTCACATTTTGC
>CBIHRH010000838.1:0-2050 GCA_966212365.1 uncultured Emticicia sp.
TAACGGGCTTTTGAATGAATAAGCAGCTGTCAATGTCTGGCTTTCGTTAGTTCTTGCTACTTTGAAAGAACGGAAATTTGTACCATCACCTAATGGGAATTCGAAAGCTTCGTTTCCTTCTTTGCTCACCACACCTTTTACGTGTGAGAAATCTGATGCACCATCATATTTACTATTTGCACCAAATGTTAAAGGATTTTGAACAGATGATTCGATAATACCTCTGCGGAAAGAAAGGGATTCGTCAACACGAAGAGCCGTTTCTAATTTTAAATCGTTGTCTAATAGCAATTGACCGAATGCCAGTTCTTTAGTGCTTTTCAGAATCTGAGGAGCGTTGCCATCAAAAACAACAGTACCTGCCGATTTTACTAAAGAAAGGTTGTCAAAGTTTTTTTGGAAGTGTATCTTACCATTATTTGTAAGTTTCCCTTCGTTTACTACATCAGTATTAAAACTAACAACTGCTCCTTCGCTTACATAGAAATCAGTGCTGTTAAATACCTGAGCGTGTAGTTGAGTAGCAACCAGGCATACTCCCAGAGAGTAAATAATTTTTTTCATATAATCCTGCTTTATTTTTTCTGTTTTCCGATTATAAAATTAATGAGTGTAATTTAGAAGAAAAAGCTTTTTCTCTAAATTTTATTTAATGGTAATCAAATTTATATGGGCAGGTTGACTTTTTGTGTTCGATTTAGTGAATCGATTCTTCGTGTATATTCAATGTAATTTCTTATAAAACAAATATCATTCCATAAGGTTTGCATGCCAAAAAAAAATTTGACATGAAATTAATATAATTTCACCTTATTTACTAATAAAACCCATACTAAACCCAGAGAAGCTATTACGCCAAAGGCAAATGGCAAACTAATGCTTTCAGAAACAAAGCCAATCAGCACCGGGCCTGCCAGGAATCCGGCCATACTAAAGGTATTCATAGTTGCCAATCCTGCGCCTTTAGCCATACCCGGTACTCTGGCCGAGCTACCATATAATATAGGCGCTCCACAGGAAACTCCTGCTCCTACCATAGCAAAGCCCAAAATAGCCGTAATAGTATAAGGTAAGGCAATTGCGATGATAATACCGCAAATAGCAATTATACCCCCAACTCTTAAAACGGCATTGCCCCCATAGCGAGGAATAAGGGCATCACCGGCAAAACGACCTAATGACATACAAAATGAATAGCCTGCCAAACCCCAACCGATAAAATAATCGGGGGTCTGTACTACATCTCTCATATAGACTGCCGTCCAGTCGGCCATCGTTCCCTCCGTGATATTAGTACAAAGGCTTATTAATATCATTAATAACAGTGCTCCTTTCGGAAATACGAATTTTGCCCCTTCATTCTGTTCTATTTTTTCTTCATGAATACCGATAACTGTCGGACGAATAAAAAAGGCCAGAGAGATAAAGCTGATAGCCAGTATCCACATATGATAGGCAGGAGATATTTTCATACCCTGCGTAAAACTCGCCAGAATAGAGCCAAGCATCAAACCTGCACTAAACATCCCATGGCAGGTTGACATAATGTTAATATTGTATTGATGCTCCAGGCTCGTAACACAGGTATTCATTGATACATTTGTAACCGAAATACTGAGCCCCACTAAAAACAAACTGAAAGCTACCAAAGGCAGATAGCTAATACTTACAGGCATGGCATAGACTATTGACATAAAAATGAGCCCCACTAATGTCATAGTGCGCATACCAAAACGATTAATCAGAATGGTAGTAAAAGGATTCATACCTGCCGCCCCCAAAGGCAAGCAAAGTAAAAGTAGACCTAACTGGGCATCGTCCAGAGCATATTTTTGTTTAACAAAAGGAATTAATGTAGCCCAGCTACCAAACAAAATGCCCATAGCTGTAAAAACCATTGCTACGGCCAGACTCTGGCGATGAAAGAAAAAAGTGGATAAGTGCTTAAACATGAACTTTATAATGACGAAACACATACAATACTCGTATGTTGGGTAATGATACGCTTTCCTTTGGTAAAATATTTTCGACTTTCTAAGCCGTAATCTCA
>CBIHRH010000839.1:0-2044 GCA_966212365.1 uncultured Emticicia sp.
AACTTCCAGATTTGCTTTATTAATTGTGTAATTCATAATTCCAGTCAAATACAGATAATTATATATCTGTGTTTTCAAATTCAGCTTTCTGACTGCATTAATTTAACTCTGCTAATGCGGTTTCATATTGCTCGGCACTTGGTACACCATGGTGCCATTTCAATACATTTTCCATATAGCTGATGCCTTTACCTTTGATTGTATGGGCAATTACAAACGACGGTTTGCCTTGCTCAAAGGGTAGACCTTCTAATGTTTGGATTAGTGCTTCTATGTCATTACCATCAACGTGTCTTACTGCCCAGCCAAAAGCTTCCAGTTTCTTATCCAGAGGTTCAAGGCCCATTACCTCTGCATTGGGAGCAGTAATCTGTAATTTATTATAATCCAATATGGCGCAGAGATTATCCAATTTATAATGGGCTGCAAACATGAACGCTTCCCAGTTAGACCCTTCTGCCATTTCTCCATCGCCTAATACTGTAAAAACTCTTACCGGTGACTTATCTTTTTTTGCTGCCAGGGCATTGCCACAGCAGATAGATAATCCATGACCTAAACCACCTGTATTTTGCTCAATACCTCTGATTTTTTTGGTCGGGTGACCGATATAAGGTGATTGATACTTGCACAAAGTCAATAAATCTTCTTCCGGGAAAAAGCCTTTGCCGGCCAAAACTACATAGAGTGCTTCCACACAATGCCCTTTACTTTGTATATATCTGTCACGCAAATTAGAATCAAAGTTTTCAGGCGAAACATTCATGATACTGTTATACAGCACATTGAGAATATCAATTACTGACAAACTCCCGCCCGTATGCCCTGCTTTGGCATGGTAGATGTATTTCAGAATGTTTCTTCTGTAGAGTTTTGATTTTTCTTCTAATGCTTTGATTTCCATTTTCTTTGATTTTTGGAAAGAATAATATTCGTTCCTACCCTTCTCTAACCTCATTCCAAATCATAATATGAAGTGAGAAAAATCCCTCTCCCTGTTTGGGAGAGGGATTTAGGGTGAGGAGTAATTAATGCTTATAAATCTCCCAACCCATGTAATTGCCTAGTGCTTCTTCTAATATACCAGCAGTTTTTGAGGCATTCATGATTACGTGGTGTTCGAAACCATTTTTACAAATATATTTCATGAGTCCCTGTAAATCAGGAATTTGTGCTACTGCCCGATTCCCAAAAGTGTTGAGTGGGTCGTTGGTCAGTTCGCCTTCTCCTATGTAGGCTTTAATGATGCCTTTAGGGTCATCGGTACTGATGCGGCCATAGGTTAGTGGCATAGCAGGGGTTCGGCCGTCTAAGGCTCCATAAGTATTTTCTACTCCTACAGTCGTGCCCAGAATAGGCGCATTGCTGATTTCAATATCCGGTAAGAAAGATTTTGCCCAGTTGCCACAATGGAATAGTACGCATTTGTTTTCATCGTCGGCATAGTTATTATTCCAGTCTACCAAAGCACTTGGCGAACCTGATGCCAATTGCATGGCATACATGGAAAGCGTACCTGTCACATCTACTTCACAGGCACTCGGCAGCATGTTTTCAGACATGATACTCATACTGGTACATACATTGCAACCATAATTTTGTTGTAGGGAAGTCCAGCATTGAATGGCTGTAGCATCCAATATATTTTCTTCCATTATTTCTTTCAAAACTACATCTAACCGGGCAATCTGTAGCATAGCCTCATTTGGTGTTCTGCCTTTAGGCGCATAGGCATTGATAGATTCCAGATGTTGTTTTACTTTCGTATCATCAGTTGCCAGTTTATTGGCTCTTCCTAAGATTTCAGATAAATCGAAAGTTGTTACAGTAATTCCGTTTCTTTGGAGGATTTTCTCTGAATAACGAACGGTATTGAAAGCGCCAGGTCTTGCACCGATGGCACCGATTCTTACATTTTTCAATCCTTTCACTACCCGACAAACCGCTACAAAATCTAAAAGGTCTTTCTGAAAAGTTTCGCTTGATGGTAAACTCACATGTTGGCTTGTCAATGTATATTTGATGCCATATTGATAGAGGTTAT
>CBIHRH010000840.1:0-2041 GCA_966212365.1 uncultured Emticicia sp.
GCTTGACCCAAATGTTGAATTATTAAACTACTATCTTGGTGAAGCAAACTTTGCTATAGGTGAGAAAGCAAAAGCCTGTCAATTCTGGAAAATCGGCTCTCAATTGAATGAAGACAAATCTATTAAAAGATTAGGCGAAGTCTGCAAATAGCTTCTTGTATTCTCTGAAAACTTTTACACTAATTTCGCCATCAACCATTATTTCTAAAAGTTTGGGTTGAGTACTCATTTCGAAAAAAGCCTTAAGCGCCTTTTCTAATTCTTCATCATTCGTAACCTGCGTGTATTCCACTCTGGCATCATCGCAAGTGTTTTTGGCAGTAAAATTTTGTTCGGTAACAAAATAGTCTTTCAGCTCTGCTTGTCTATTAGGGCCATCAATAATTCTGAAGATATTTCCTCCCTGATTGTTTAAAAGCACTATTCTTAAGTTATAAGGCAAATAAACATTCCAGAAAGCATTCCTGTCGTAGAAGAAAGAAACATCCCCTATTAAGCATATAACTAATTTATTAGTTGCCAAAGCATTACCTACTGCCGAACTCAGTATTCCATCTATCCCGCTGGTGCCTCTATTGGCAAAAACTTCAATATTTCTGCCCTCAGACATTCCAATGAGATTTGCATATCTGACAGGCATACTATTACCGAGGTGGAATATCGAATTCTCAGGCAGTTCATTAATCACATTTTTTACTACCTTGAACTCAGAATATTGAGAGTCCAATAAAAACCGGGATAATTTTAATTGAGACTTTTGATTCGCTTCCTGCCAAAGTGAATAGTAAGCATTATTCTCATCTTCATCATCTCCCTCCTTAAATTTTATCATATCTAAATCACTAAACAGAGTTTCGAAGAAATATTGGTCGGAGACTTCTATTTTATGAGTCAGCGTTTGAAAGGGGTCAATCAATTCAGGATTTTCCTGTATATGAAAATGGTACCTGGGTTGATACTTACGAATAAACTGTTTTAAGTTTTTTGAGATAACTGATTTGCCACAGGTAATGATTAAGTCGGATGCTAATGATTCCAGAAAGTTATCATCTTTAGAAGAGAAAAAAACATCATGCGCTGAAATGACATTCTCAAAACTTACATTTGAAATAATATCGCTTAATACCGGGATGCTAAATTCATCTGAAATATTCTTTAATACCTTTGATAATTGCGTATTTTGTTGCTGACCCACAATAATTAGCTTCTTATCACAGCTTCGCCAAATGTCATAAAAATTCTCAAAAAATTGACTGGAAAGCCTTTTAGAAGTTGCTGCATTCTCAATAATCCTGATATTTCTATCAAATTTTACCACTTCTTGTTCATTCGGATAAAATGGCTCGCGTATAGGCACATTGATATGAACTGGGCCTTTTGGAAATGATTGCGTGAGATTAATTGCCTCATTAACAACTCGCTCTATTTGCCAGACTGCATCCTTATGAGCATAATCAGTAGGCAATGTAAAGCTCTTTTTAACATGCTTACCAAAAATATTTTCCTGATAAATCGTTTGTCCATCATATTGATTAATCCACTCAGGAGGGCGATCAGCTGTCAGAATTAATAAGGGTATTTCCTGAAAAAAGGCTTCCGCAACTGCCGGAGCCAGGTTATAGGCAGCTGTACCTGATGTACAAACCAAAGAAACTGTTTCATTCGTGACTTGGGCTATTCCTAAACCTATAAATCCTGCTGAACGCTCATCGCTAATACTATATGTTTTTATTTCAGGATGGCGCGCCATTGAGATAGTCAAAGCTGCACTTCTTGACCCTGGGCAAAGTATGGCAGTTCTGACATTTTTTCTGGCGCAAATTTCATCAATATTATGTATAGGTTGTAAAATAGCCATGGGTATGTACAAAAAAAGGCACGAGAATCGCACCTTTTTTATATAATTGAGTATCTAAAATCTCTTATCCTAAGTAAGCTTTTAATGCTTTACTTCTTGAAGTCTGACGTAAACGGCGGATTGCTTTTTCTTTAATCTGACGTACACGCTCACGGGTAAGATTAAATTTCTCACCAATTTCTT
>CBIHRH010000841.1:0-2041 GCA_966212365.1 uncultured Emticicia sp.
TCAGGCATGGGGTAGGGGTAATGTGGCTCGTTTTTGCAAAAAAGCTATTTTTTTTCATCAGGTTGCCTTCGTTTTTCCTGAGACCCAAATTCATAAAATAAAAAACACACCCGACTGGGAGTCTCCGCATTCTATCGATTTTGAGTTATTCAAAGAGGTGCTTATTCTTTTCAGTGAAAAATTTGATGTAGTAATTGCAGAGGGCCTATTTGCGTTTTATGATGAATCTACCAATGCGCTTCTTGATAAAAAACTCTTCGTAAAGGTTTCTAAACGAACATTTCTGATTAGAAAATCCATGGATACCAGATGGGGTTATGAACCAACCTGGTTTATTGACCACATCTGGAATTCATTTCAAAAATACGGCAAACCTTCTTCTGAGATAAAAGATTTACTGACTGTAAGCGGAGAGGATGAATTTGATATGGAAAAAGTGATTAAGTATCTCAATAAAATCACTAATACCTATACTTTTAAAGCAAATATATGAATAAAGAAAAATACTCTCGTTTTTTAGTCATAGGTACTTTCTCAGTAATCATTTTATCTTTTTGTTATAGTTTTTTTAAGAAATTCTATTTATTTAAAACCTGCTCCAGATATACTGTAGGCACAGTCGTTAAAAATGTAAGAGATTATGGAGGGTCAACTTTTACATTAATCTTATCCATTAAATATAAAAAGACTGAATATTTGATTGATGGAAGTAATGGGAAATCATACCCTAATGGTACAAAGTTTTTGGTGAAATTTTCCTGTGAGGACCCATATATTAATGAGACATATACTAAGGTAAGAATACAGAAAGACTTTACAGATATACCAGATGAGGGCTGGAAGGACAAACCATATTACCTAAGTGAACCGCATTAAAGAACATAAAACTGCCGATATACCATTTTTTCAAAGTTTAACTTTCTAATTTGTTTGATTTAACAGACCTTTGCAGTCTCATTAAAAATAAGCTCAATGAATCTTATAGACGGAAAATTAATTTCGGCTCAGGTAAAACTAGAATTAAAAGAAGAAGTAGAAAAACAAAAAGCCAATGGCGGTAAAATACCTCATCTGGCAGCTATATTGGTGGGTAATAATGGTTCAAGCGAAACCTATGTGGCCAGTAAAATCAAGTCTTGCGAAGAAATTGGGTTTAAATCAACCCTTATTCGCAGAGATGATAGCATTACAGAAGAAGAATTACTCGAGGTTATCAAACAATTAAACGAGGATGAAGATATTGACGGATTCATCGTACAATTGCCCTTACCCCAACAAATAAACGTAGAAAAAGTAATCGAATCTATTGAGCCAAGAAAGGATGTTGATGGTTTCCATCCAATCAATATCGGGCGCATGGCTAAAGGGTTGCCTGCCTATATTTCAGCTACGCCTTTTGGTGTATTAGAATTAATTAAAAGATACAATATTGAAACTGCCGGAAAACATTGCGTGGTAGTAGGTAGAAGTCAGATAGTAGGCTTACCTATGAGTATTCTGATGCAAAGAAATACTTATCCAGGTAATTGTACGGTTTCTTTGGTACATAGTCGTACGCAAAATTTAGCTGAAATGACACGTCAGGCTGATATTCTGATTGCGGCATTAGGCAAACCTGAATTTATTACAGCCGATATGGTAAAAGAGGGCGCGGTAGTAATTGATGTGGGTCTAACCCGTATAGTTGATGATACCAAGAAAAGCGGGTTTGCACTGAAAGGCGATGTGAAATTTGATGAAGTAGCTCCTAAAAGTAGCTATATTACTCCGGTACCGGGTGGGGTAGGACTAATGACAGTAGCAGCTTTGATGTACAATACTCTGCTATCAGCAAGAAGAGAGATTTATCAATAATAAAAATGAGGCCTTAGTTTTAAGGCCTCTATCATTTTATATTAGTGATTAATAGAGAATTGATGTGTAATGCATTTACCTTTTGCCAACTGTAGTTCTACAAAATAAACCCCATCTTTTAATTTCTCTACATCAAACTCCTGCTGGCTGCCATTCTGAAGATTTTGTTTTTGGATAACTCTTCCTT
>CBIHRH010000842.1:0-2038 GCA_966212365.1 uncultured Emticicia sp.
TTCTATTCCGCTTTTACAAGGTAATCCTAAAACTGTTCTGAAAGAGCCGAATACGATGGTGATTACAGAAAGTATTGCCACCAAATATTTCGGAGACAGCGACCCAATTGGTAAAAGCCTGACAATTGGCGAAAGAGGTCTTCATCGGATAACAGGTGTATGTAAAGATGTGCCTTCTAATACCCACTTTCATTATAATATATTCGCTTCTATCAGTGGGATAAAACTGCGTGAGAAGTGGTTGGCGAGTGGCGCTCAAACCTATGTAGTGCTTCAAAAGGGATATTCCATCGACAAATTAAATGCATCAATGCCTGCTATTATTAATAAATACATAGCGCCTGAAATTCAGGAGTTTTTAGGCATTACCCTGGAAGAGTTCATTAAAAAGGGAGATAAATTCTCCTTTGCCTTTCAGCCTATTACAGACATTCATCTCTATTCTCATTTAGAATCTGAAATTGAAGCCAATAGTGATATTAAATACGTATATATTTTTTCGGCTATAGCTTTATTTATCCTGTTGATTGCTTGTATTAATTTCATGAATTTATCCACTGCAGGCTCTGCTAACCGGGCTAAAGAAGTAGGTATACGCAAAGTACTTGGTTCGGTGCAACACCAGTTAATCGGGCAGTTTCTCAGTGAATCAGTACTGGTTACTTTTATGGCATTACTGGTAGCATTAGCAATTGTTATACTGGCATTACCTTATTTTAATCAGCTATCGGGTAAAACGTTCGAAATAAGTGTTTTAATCAAGGGTTTTATGCTTCCATCCATCCTGTTGGCTTGTCTGCTAATTGGTTTGTTGGCCGGAAGCTATCCTGCTTTTTTCTTATCAGCCTTTAAACCTGTTAGCGTATTAAAAGGCAAAATCAGCACAGGTTTCAAAAGTGGTTGGCTACGTAGCACCTTAGTTACCACCCAGTTTGTGGTCTCTATTGGTATGATTATCGGTACTATAGTGGTGTATCGCCAGTTGAATTTTATTCAGAATAAAAAACTAGGTTTCGATAAAGAGCAGATAATTGTGTTGCAGGATACCTATGTCTTAGGCAAACAACTATATCCTTTCAAAGAGGAAATCAAAAAATTATCTCAGGTAGCCAATGCTACTTATGCCGGATACGTCCCTGCCGGAGCTTCAAACAATGGAAACGATGGATTCAAGATTGAAGGTAGTACTAACCCGGAGATGACCTATCGGGAAAAAACCTATTATATTGATGATGATTATCTGCCTACTTTGGGCATTAAACTCGTGGCAGGACGTAATTTTTCTAAGGATTTTCGTTCTGATAGTCTGGCAGTTATGATTAATGAAGCCGCTGCTAAGCGATTTGGATTGAAAAACCCGATTGGCTCGCGCCTTTCAACCATAGGTAATGGTGACCCTTCATCTAAACGTACTTATACTGTGATTGGCCTGGTAAAAGACTTCCATTTTGAGTCTATTCATCAGAACATTGCCCCTTTGGTGATGTACTACGGAGCAGATAATTATCAGATGGCCATTCGTAGCCGAAGCAACGATATTCCTCAATTATTGGAGTTATTAGAACAAAAATGGAAAGCTTATACTGATACCCCATTTGCTTATTCCTTTTTAAACGACCGATTCAACCAGACCTATCAGGCTGAACAACGTATCGGGAAATTATTCAGTATTTTTGCTACCCTTACCATCATTATTTCATGTCTGGGTTTGTTTGGTTTAGCCATGTTTACGGCTCAACAACGTACCAAAGAAATTGGTGTGCGAAAGGTACTGGGGGCATCAGTAATGGGTATTGTTGTATTATTATCTAAAGATTTTGTCAGATTAATACTGATTGCCATTCTGATAGTAAGTCCTATTGCCTGGTTTGCTATGAACCAGTGGTTACAGGATTTTGCTTACCGTGTTGAAATCAGTTGGTGGATATTCGCTCTTGCCGGATTATTAGCCATAGTTGTAGCGCTACTCACTGTAAGTTTTCAAAGTATTAAAGCTGCTTTGATGAATCCTATTAAAAGTCTTAGAAGTGAATAATTA
>CBIHRH010000843.1:0-2036 GCA_966212365.1 uncultured Emticicia sp.
TACTACCAGCAAGTCGAAGATAATATTGCTACTTATCATCTTGGGGGGCTTATCTTCTTTCAGGGCGGCCCTCACCGTCAGGCCAGATTAACCAATCGTTACCAACAGATTTCGCGTATTCCACTCATGATTGGCATTGATGCCGAGTGGGGTTTAGGTATGCGTCTGGATAGTGCCATTGACTTCCCGAAACAGATTACTTTAGGAGCCATTCAAGATAATAGCTATGTCGAAAAATTCGGTCAGGAGATAGGCCGCCAATGTAAGCGTATAGGTATCAATATCAACTTTGCCCCTTCTATTGATGTGAATACCAACCCCGATAATCCGATTATCAACTACCGTTCATTTGGCGAATCACAGGTAAATGTGGCCGAAAAAGGATTGGCCTATGTGCGGGGCATGAAAAAATACAATGTGCTTGGCAGTGCCAAGCATTTCCCGGGGCATGGCGATACCGACCAGGACTCACACCGTACACTTCCGGTAGTAAATCATACGCTGCAGCGTTTAAATGAAGTAGAGCTCTATCCTTTCCGCCGTCTGATTGCCGATAGTATTGCCAGTGTCATGACGGGCCACTTATTTGTGCCTGCCCTAGAGCCGCGTGGTGCTACGCCTACTTCTATTTCTGAAAAAATCGTGACAGAAATGATTAAAAACCAGATGGGTTTTAAGGGCCTGACTGTGACGGATGCTTTGAATATGCGTGGCATTACACAAGGTTTGCAGCCGGGTGAGCCAGAATTACTGGCATTTATGGCTGGGAATGATGTATTGCTACAAACGGGTAATTTACCGGCGGCATTCAAAAGAATAAAACAGGCAGTAGAAACAGGACAGATTTCAGAAGAAGTGCTAAATGCACGTGTAAAGAAAATTCTAAAGGCTAAGTACTGGGCCGGCCTGAGTAATTACAAACCGATTGATATTGCAGGTTTGAGCATTGACTTAAACGGTAAAAAAGCAATCGACTTAAAAACTGAATTGTTTGAACAAGCTGTTACAATTGTTCGCAATCAGGATAATCTCCTGCCTTTTACACATTTAGATACCACTACCTTTGCTTCAGTAGCTATCAGTGGCGATTATGATAATGAGTTTCAGAAGGCTCTGAGTCAATACGCCAATTTCAAGCACTTTACAGTCCCTTTTAAACCAAGTTCGGATAAAGATGTAGCCTGGGTTTTAGATGAAGCAGCTAAATACAAAGTAGTTGTTGTAAGTGTTCATGGTATGAATAGCAAAGGAGACAGAAATTATGGGGTATCACCAGCTACAGTTGATTTTATTGATCAATTAAGCCAAAGAACTAATGTGGTAGTATGTGCTTTTGGTAATCCTTATGGGTTAAAACTCTATGGCTCTTCTCGCAATCTGGTCTGCGGGTATGAAGATGACCCTATTTCTCATAAAGTAGTTCCTCAGATACTTTTCGGCGCTTTACCCGCCAAAGGACGTTTGCCTGTATCGGTAGATACTGATTTAAAAGTAGGCAATGGCATTCTGACGCCTAAATTGGGCAGGGTATCATTTGGCAATGCCGAAAGCGTGGGTATGGATAGCCATAAATTAGAAGAAATCGACCAGATTGTACAGCAAGGTATTGATAACAGGGCTTTCCCTGGCTGTCAGGTTTTGGTGGCTCGCCAGGGTAAAATAGTATATAACCGCAACTTCGGGAGTTTACGTTATGGTCTCTACGAACCAGTCACCAGCCAGACTCTCTATGATATCGCTTCTATGACCAAGGTTACTGCAACTTTGCAAGCCGTAATGATGCTAAACGAGCGAGAGGCCGTAAATCTGAATGAGAAAATAGCAACTTATCTGCCCGAAATGAAAGGCTCAAATAAAGAGAATATGTTGATTTCAGATATACTGATGCATCAGGCAGGTTTAGTGGCTTTCGTACCTTTCTGGGAGAAAACCAAAAAGGGGGCTACTCTCAACAGCGATTATTATAGCACGGTGTATGATAGTTTACAAATACCTCAAAATTTGCAGGTTGCAACTAATTCATACATCAAGCCCAG
>CBIHRH010000844.1:0-2027 GCA_966212365.1 uncultured Emticicia sp.
AATGGGTGTTGGGAACTTCTGGTTTTCGACCATATCTTCTGGTAGAGTTACACCACATAAAGTTCTTAAGCCACTTTTATAAGTACGCCATCCATGTCCCACTAAATATCCTCTCACAACCATTTCCACCGGAAAAGTCTTACATTTTACACCTATTGAAACATTCGGATCCGGAGTGGCTACCAACCAGTTAGGTACAATATCTTTGGTTGCAAAAAGAAATTTTGAAGCAATCTGATTCAATACTTGCCCTTTTGCCGGGATTGGTCTAGGTAAAATTACATCGAAAGCTGAGATTCTATCAGAAGCTATCATTACTACTTTATCATCAAAATCATATACATCGCGTACCTTGCCACGATAAAAACCTGTCTGACCTTCGAAATTAAAATGAGTTTCTTTTACTACAGAAATTTTTGTCATACTTATTGAAATAATTATTTGAATTTTATAAGACCTTACCAGTCTTTTTCATTTTTGCCATTTTTCTTATTAGCCTCTTTCCTTTTAGGAGCAAATTGCAATTCATTGTTTTTCATAGACTCCAGAATTTGCAATGCCTTTTCTCTACTCATCTTCTCAGGATTGTTAGACTGCAATTCATCCTTTTTTTCATCCGATTGCCTGGTATCAGGATTATCTTCCTGACTTTGCGGAGGTGGAGGCGGGGGATTAGTATCAGGCAGCCTTTTTTTCAGCAATTCATAGTTATATCTGGCTGTCAAATTATCAGGATTTTTCTGTAATGCCTCTTTGAACAATTGCATGGCTGTTATGCTATCTTTTTGCATCGCATTAATTACCGCTATCTGGATGAGTGCGCCAGTAAAAACCTGCTCATCGCTTACTCTCAATAATCTCTTATATTCTAAAAGTGCTCTTGAAGTGTCTTGTGTATAAAAGTAAGAATGAGCCATATTCAAACGCGCCTCCGGCTCTAAATTGAAAGAGATATTGGCTAAACTCTGATATTTATCCCTGGCTAACACGTAGTTCTTTTTCAGGAAAGCCGTTCCGGCTTCAATCTTTAATCTGTTTCTCTCTGAAACATTCGTCAACGAGCGAATATTCAGAAACAACAAAACAATATAAAAGAACCATGTATTCATTAATAAGAATAGTCTTAATTAAAGTTTAATCGTACGGATGGTAATCAAAATATCAATTATCATTAATATAAGTGCCAGAAAAACGAAATAAAAATATTTATTGTTGGCAACTGTTATTTTACGAGTATCTACCCAGTTGCTTTCTAATTGCCCTACTTCTTTTAAAATTGCCTGAACATCATTTACCTGGCCAGATAACTGGAAATATTTACCCCCCAACACTTTGGCTAACTGTTTCAGATAATCAGCATCTAATTTCGAAATGATTTCAACTCCATTTTTATCTTTCTTAAAAGCAGCTCCTTCTTTTATCTTTCCACCTTGTGGCGTACCAACACCCAAAACTAAAAAGTTTACCCTATTTTTTCGTAAATCCCGAATAACTGATGATTCAAGTTGTCCAAAATCTTCGCCATCGCTTACCATAATAATCACTTTTGCCCTTCGGTTAGGGGCACTTGATGAATTATACTTGGTTTGTATAAGTTTCAGCGCAGTATTAATGTCTGTGCCGGATTCTGTAAATAAATCACTACTTAATTTCTGAATAAATAGGTTTAACGCATCTTTGTCGTAGGTCAGCGGTATATGTACATACGCATTTGAAGAAAAAACGACGATCCCTACTCTATCCGATTTTAGTGTATTTAAATTTTTGATTAACTCAAATTTTACTTTTTCCAACCTGGTGGGCTCAATGTCTACGGCATCCATTGATTTAGACACATCAAATGCAAAATAGACATCTTTTCCACTTGCTTGTGCCTCTATTTCACTTACACCAAAACTTGGGCCTAACAAACCAATGATACAAAGCCCTAAATAAGCTGTCCTGAGGAAAAACTTGATAACTACCGAGCGTGAAGTAGTCCCTAAACGTTTAGCTATTACGTAGGTACGTATGAAATATACGACATA
>CBIHRH010000845.1:0-2011 GCA_966212365.1 uncultured Emticicia sp.
TGGCAAGGGTTTTCCCAATCCTGACACCTGATGCGCTTCTTGTAATGGCCATTGTTGGCACACTCACTGCATTTTTTGGTGCTTCCTCCGCACTTAATCAATATGATATTAAAAAGCTTCTCGCCTACTCTACTATCTCTCAATTGGGCTTGAGGGTAATCAGGTTAGGTCTTGGTGCAGTCAATGCAGCGCTTTTCCATCTGGTGACCCATGCTTTTTTTAAAGCAGGTTTATTCTTGTGCGCAGGAGCAGTAATTCATTACACACATCATCAGCAGGACATGCGGCATATGGGAAATCTGCGCAAACAAATACCCATCATTTTCTATTGTTATACTATCTGCGCAGCCGCGCTTGCCGGGATTCCTCTATTTTCTGGTTTTCTGTCTAAAGATGCCATTATTGTAGCAACCTTTGAGTGGGCGGCTAATCAACCCTCGCAATTCTATTTTATTATTCCTGCGGTTTGTCTGATTGTATCGGGTATGAGCGCTTATTACATGATGCGTCAGATTTATCTGGTTTTCCTGGAAAGAGAAGACAATCCACTTGAATTGATTTCATCGGGGGCAGTGCATTTCTATCGAAATATTGCCAAACGCATTGAGGGAATTGTAAAAGTAGAAGACGATACGGATGAAGATGATAAGTTGACGGTTGAAGCATTTTATGAGGCGATTTCTGTAATAGGGCCTATGGAATTATCGGTAATTGTAATGGCTATCGCTTCCATCGGATTTGTTTTTTCCATAAATCCTTTTTATGCCGAGAGCAGTTGGTTTTTTGAGACCTTCCCACATGAATCTAAAAACTATCATTGGATAGCTTATGTAGCTATTCTGGTATCGCTCAACGGGGTATTGTTAGGGTATATTTATACCAAAGAAGAAAGCTATAGATTAGATAAATACAAAACCCAACCGGATGGATTTATTGCCCGACTAGTATTTCATAACTTCTACCTAAGCCAATTGTATCAGGCCATATTCGTGAATCCGATGGTGTGGATTAGTCCGATATTACACAAATTTGACGGCATCATTATTGATGGATTTGTTAATCTGATGGCTAAGATATTTGTAGGAATTTCTGTAATAGTCCGTTGGTTTGAGGAGAATATTGTTGATGGAATTGTCAACTTCATAGCTAATCTGACTAATAAATCGGGCAATTATACCCGACAAATACAGAACGGTAAAGCGCAGACCTACATCATTACAATTTTTGTTTGTCTGGTCTTAATCATAGTCTTATTAATCATATAACCTAAAACAAATTCTCTTTCTGAGAATCGTGGCATGAATAATATTTTACTTTCAACACTTATTTTTCTTCCGATAATTGCGGCAGCATTGGTGTTGTTATTGCCTAATGCTTATAAAGATTCTTTCAAATGGATTTCTATATTAGTAAGCATTATCAATCTTTTAAACATTTTTACCCTTTATAATACATTCGACCGTTCGCTTTCTACCTTTCAGTTTCTGGAACAATACGAATGGATAAGAATGGGTCTGGGGAATCTGGGGATACTTTCTATTAATTATATTCTGGGTGTTGATGGTATCAACCTATCAATGGTTTTACTATCAGGTATTGTGTTTCTGGTGGGTTCGGTAGCTTCGTTTAATATTGAGCATCGTCCTAAGGCTTATCATTCTTTGTTTCTTCTTTTGTCGGGCACTGTAATCGGTTGTTTTGTAGCGCTCGATTTCTTTCTTTTCTTTATTTTCTTTGAGTTCATGCTGTTGCCGATGTATTTTCTGATTGGGATATGGGGTGGCGAACGAAGAGAATATTCAGCTATCAAGTTTTTCATTTATACGTTTGTTGGCTCAATTTTCATTCTGATTGTGATGATTGGTCTGGCGATGTCGGTTAGTGATACTTTCTTCTCGCAGGAATTAAGTACTGTGGTACATACCTTTGATTTCAGATTTTTAGGCGATTTCAAAAACTATATTTCAGGCTCATTGCTTTCGCCGGATAGTACACAGCTGATTTTTGGAAT
>CBIHRH010000846.1:0-2010 GCA_966212365.1 uncultured Emticicia sp.
TTAAAGATACAGGGATAGGAATCGCAGAAGAAAATCTGCCAAGAATTTTCGAAAAATTTGCACAGGCCGACAAACACATTACTCGGCGTTTCGGCGGAACTGGTTTAGGTTTGGGTATCACCAAAAAGCTACTCGAATTACATGGGAGTAAAATCAAGGTAGAAAGCCAGGTAGGTAATGGTTCAACTTTCTTTTTTACTATTAATCTGAAAATGGCTGTTCAGCCAAGTACGATTGTAAGAAAAGAAGAAGTATTTGACCAGCATACCCTGAAAGGCACAAAGGTACTCTTAGTAGAAGATTACCCGATTAATATAAAAATCGCCACCCGGTTTTTAGAGAAATGGGGAATGCACTACGAGACAGCTACCAACGGACGGATTGCCGTAGAGAAGCTGGCAAAAAATGATTATCAGATTGTTTTAATGGACCTTTTAATGCCCGAAATGGATGGTTATACTGCTACCGAGAATATAAGAAAATTCGACAAAAGAACCCCGATTATCGCCCTTACGGCCTCTGTATTGAACACACAGGACAGGGTTTATGAAGTAGGTATGAATGGTTTTGTAACCAAGCCTTTCAATCCGAAAGAGTTGTTTCAAAAAATTAACAAGTATGCTTTACGAGCCTGACCCAAGGTTCACTAAAGTTTTTTACCTCCCTTAGTATAGTAAAATTTTATCCTATTGAAAGCCTCATTCTCTTGTAGAATTGAGGCTTTTTTGTTGTGATAAAAGTAATGATCGATTGGTGCCATTTTCCTTATTCAATCTAGCTTTCCTCGTCAGAAATGCGTAAATTTGTAGTTTAAGGAGATAAAATTCGTATAAAGTGGCACGTCCGTCTAAAGAAGAATTAATTAAGCAAGCGAAAGAGACCCCTCTCAACCGACAATACAATCAAATCAAGTCTAAATACCCCGGAGCAATGTTATTGTTTCGTGTGGGAGATTTCTATGAAACATTCGGAGAAGATGCCATCAAGGCTTCAAAAATACTAGGTATTGTTCTTACCCGTCGTAATAATGGCGGTGCACAGGAAGAACTGGCCGGATTTCCACATCATTCATTAGATACTTACTTACCCAAACTGGTTAGGGCAGGCCAGCGTGTGGCCATCTGCGACCAACTGGAAGACCCAAGCACGGCTAAGGGTATTGTAAGAAGAGGTGTTACAGAGTTGGTTACTCCGGGAGTATCATTCAACGATAACGTATTAAATACCAAACAAAATAACTACCTGGCATCTATTCATTTTGCCAGACCTGATTATTTTGGCGTGTCATTTTTAGATGTATCAACAGGAGAGTTTTTGACTACCGAAGGGAATACGGCTTATATCGATAAATTATTACAAAGTTTTGGCCCGTCTGAGGTCTTGTATTGCAAAAAGCATCGTCATGATTTTCAGGGTACTTTCGGTGATAAATTCAATGAGTTTTGTTTTGAAGACTGGGCCTATAAATTTGATTTTGCCTATAATCTACTCACTACTCATTTTAAAACTTCATCGCTGAAAGGCTTCGGTGTTGAGAACCTGACAGAGGGCATTATTGCAGCAGGTGTAATTCTGCGCTATTTATCAGATACTGAGCATAAAGAAATGGGCCATATTTCTCGCCTGACTCGTCTGGACGAAGATAAATATGTATGGTTGGATAGATTCACCATTCGCAACCTGGAATTGGTTTTTCCGCAACATGAAGGTGGGGTTCCGTTGATTCAGGTATTAGACCAGACCATCACACCGATGGGAGCAAGGTTATTGCGCAAATGGCTGGTATTACCATTGAAAGAGAAAAGCCTGATACAGGAGCGATTAGATACCGTAGAGTTTTTTGTGCAGAATGATGAGATGGCAGAGAATCTTTCACAATCGCTGAAACCAATAGGGGATTTAGAGCGATTGATTTCAAAAGTGGCAGTGCGCCGGATTAATCCTCGTGAGATGGTGCAACTGAAGCGTGCTTTGTCGCAGATATTGCCTATCAAAAAACTCTTGGAAGCC
>CBIHRH010000847.1:0-2009 GCA_966212365.1 uncultured Emticicia sp.
AAAACAGAGTTTGACCCGCTATCAGCAAAAGTGAAAAACCTTGTTTTAAATAAAAGAAGCCAGGAGGGAAAGGTGTCTAAACCTGAATTATTTATACACCCCATGAGTAAATGGCATTTGTATGGTGAATTTAAAGAGGGTGTAAATATAGGTGGACGTATTCAGTTTGTATGGTTATTCGGAGCCATTGGTATTTTTGTCTTGCTATTGGCTTGTATCAATTTCATGAATCTGAGCACGGCTCGTTCAGAAAAACGTGCCAAAGAGGTAGGCATCCGCAAAGCTATCGGATCAGTTCGCACACAATTGATTAATCAGTTTTTGAGCGAATCAATGTTGGTAGTATTTATAGCTTTTTTAATCTCAATCACCTTGGTATCGATTACCTTGCCCTGGTTTAATGACCTGGCAAGCAAAAAAATGACCATGCTCTGGACAAACCCAATGTTCTGGATTATCAGCTTAGTTTTTGTAGCTGTTACTGGTTTGCTATCTGGTAGTTACCCTGCCCTTTATCTTTCTTCATTTGAACCTGTTAAGGTATTGAAAGGTACTTTCAGGGTTGGGCGTTTTGCATCCATTCCTCGCAAAGTTTTAGTGGTAGTACAGTTTACAGTTTCGGTAACATTGATTATCGGAACAATCATCGTTTATCGCCAGATTCAGTATGCCAAAGACAGGCCGATTGGCTTTGACCGCAATAGTTTAATCTATCTGGATATGACTACCCCTGATTTATATGGCAAATATGATGTGATACGCAACGATTTGCTCAATACCGGAATGGTAGATAATATGGCTGAATCATCAAGCCCGGTTACGAGTATATGGTCAAGCAATATTGGCTTTTCATGGCAAGGGATGGACCCGAATGCACAGCCGCTATTTGGTACAATAGCCTGTACGCACGATTTTGGTAAAACAGTAGGATTTCAGTTCATAGAAGGTCGTGATTTTTCAAGAGATTTTAAAACAGATACATCAGCTATGATTCTCAATGAATCAGCCGCGAAGATGGTTGCTTCTAAAGGTGTTGTGGGTAAGTTTATTACCTGGAATAATAGAAAATATCATGTAGTAGGTATTATAAAAGACATGATAATGCAATCGCCTTATGAGCCTATCATGCCTTCAGTATTTATCATGGATTATGGTTGGGCCAATGTTATCTCGGTTAAATTGAAAACATCTGCAAGTGCCAGTCAGGCACTCAGCAAAGTAGAAGCAGTATTTAAAAAACACAATCCGGGTAGCCCTTTCGATTATAAATTTGTAGATCAGGAGTTCGGACAAAAGTTTGCAACAGAAGAGCGTGTGGGTAGACTGGCTACTTTCTTTGCAGTTCTAGCTATTTTTATCTCTTGTCTGGGTTTATTTGGTCTGGCTTCTTTTGTAGCTGAACAACGCACCAAAGAAATCGGTATCCGCAAAGTATTAGGTGCGTCAGTCACTAATTTGTGGACATTGTTATCAAGAGATTTTGTGCTTCTGGTAATTATTTCCTGTCTGATAGCTATACCAATTGCCTACTATTTCTTAAATGACTGGTTGCAGAAATATGAGTATCGCACAGGCATATCCTGGTGGGTGTTTGCCGTATCAGGCGGTGGAGCATTGGCTATTACCTTATTAACTGTAAGTTTTCAGGCCATCAAAGCAGCATTGATGAATCCAATTAAGTCATTGAAATCAGAGTAAAGACCGCCCCCGCCCCTAGAGGCTAATCTTGTAGGGGTTTTGAGGATATTAAACATGATTAAATTGAAACGCTAGAAACGACGATAAAAAGAGTAAAATATTTAACGAGTTAATAGAAATGACTCTTTATTATATTTATTTTTTATTTTATTCAATAAAATAAAAATATCTTATGCATTCAAAATGAACCATCAAAACCCCTACAAGATTAGCCCTAGAGGGGAGTTGCTTGCGCATGAGTATTATCATAATTTTTTAAAGAGTTCCCCTTTAGGGGCTAGGGGCTCTTATTCAACTTTTAAAAAATCCCC
>CBIHRH010000848.1:0-1981 GCA_966212365.1 uncultured Emticicia sp.
TAGAGACCGATACCTCAAAGTATGATGTACTTTGTATTACGCAAAACGAAACCTCTAATGCCACACAGGTTGATGTCAGCCAGATTCCACCATCAGAGGCATTGATTGCATTTGATGTAACGTCGTCTATCGGAGGAATTGAATTAGACTGGACAAAAGGAGACATCTGGTTAGCATCAGTACAGAAATGTCTGGGATTACCTGCAGGTTTAGGCGTAATGATTTGTTCGCCAAAAGCTATTCGACAAGCCGAAGTAATTGGTGAGAGGAAATACTATAACAGCTTTTTGTTTGTTCACGAGAATTTTGAAAAATATCAGACCCACTATACGCCCAATGTGCTTTCCATTTATCTGCTTAAACGTGTAATGGAACAAGTAGAGAACATTGAAATAATCAGTAAAAAACTCAAAGCCAGAAATCAGGATTTTTGTAAATTTATTGAACAGGAAACGGTTTGGCAATTATTAATTAATAATGAATTGGTACGTTCTGATACAGTAATAGCTATTGAAGGTGTAAGTGATGCCATCAAACAGATAAAACATAAAACCAAAGAAGCCGGAATTACTCTGGGAAATGGTTATGGCAACTGGAAAGAAACCACCTTCAGAATAGCCAACTTCCCAGCCATTGAGGACTGGGAGTTTGAAGAATTGAAGAAGTGTTTAGTCTGAAGATAATTGTGAATTAGTGAATAGTGAATAATATTTTAATATTCGCTAATTCACCATTCGCAATTCACAATTAGTTACTCAATAAATTTATTCGAAAAAATGAACTTTAGTTTTAAGGAAATTATTTCCGTTACTATCATTCTTTTCTCAGTGATTGATATACTCGGCTCGATTCCGGTAATTATTGATTTACGGAAAAAAGCCGGAGATATTCATGCTGAACAAGCCACTTTAGTTGCAGGCTCATTAATGATTATCTACCTGTTTTTAGGTATCAGTATCCTGAATCTATTTGGAGTAGATGTGAAGTCTTTTGCAGTAGCAGGGGCCCTTATTATCTTTCTGATTGGTATGGAGATGATATTGGGCAGAAACATTTTTAAGCATGAAACCTCATCAAGCAAAGCCACTTCTATTGTTCCCTTAGCCTTTCCGATTATTGCAGGAGCAGGTACCATGACGACCATTATCTCTTTAAAAGCAGCATATGAACAAGAAAATATAATTGTAGGTATCCTGTTGAATCTGGTGATTGTTTATTTAGTTTTAAAGACCTCGGTCTGGATAGAGAATAAATTAGGTCAAACCGGAGCAGATATTCTCAGAAAAGTATTCGGTATGATTCTATTAGCTATTGCAATCAAACTAATCAAAACCAATCTGGTATAGCAAAAAGATAAAGGCAAGACAAAGTCTCGCCTTATGCTCCCTAAACTAAATTGTATGATTAAAAGCGTTTCGTAAACCTTAATTACTCATAATATTTTCTTCTTTATTCAATTTTCTTCTTTGATTCAATTGCGCCTATAACTGTTTCAATGGCCTTGGCAACAATTGCCGGATTATCATAATGAATATGATGACCGCTTTGCGGATCGAGTATAAACTTGGCATTGCTGGATAGATTTGTCAAACCCCGTTTCTGTTCATCTTTTTCTCTTTTAATCGTTTGCCATAACTCATCTGGCGTTCCGGGTGGCTGCTTTCCTACTCCTGCACCCAGAATAATTAAAGGACGGTTACCTAATGCCTGATGTTGCATTAAACCCGATAAATATATCATCTGAAATTCTTCTGCCATATAATCTGCAGTCGAATCATATCCAATCGCAATAGAATTTTCTATCTGGGGCTTTGGAATAACTTTCCCTTCGGCTTTTTCACGAAGTCGAACCCACCCCTTATACTTCATACTACCTAACATACTACTCTCATGAGTGGGGTCGACCAGAACGAGACCAATGACATCCGATCCATATTTTTCTGTATAAAGGCGTGTCATCAGCCCCCCAATCGATTGGCCT
>CBIHRH010000849.1:0-1966 GCA_966212365.1 uncultured Emticicia sp.
ATTTGTTGACTAATGCACTGAAGTTCTCTAAGGTTGATGAGAATCCAATAATAAAAATTAACTGTGAAATACTGCCTGGCAGTGCAATCGATAAATCGGGAATTGATAAGACCTTAGACTATTATCACATCAGTTTCAAAGATAATGGTATTGGCTTTGAGCCTGAATATAATGAGGCTGTTTTTCAGGTATTTAAACGTCTGCATGGTAAAGATGAATACCCAGGCACAGGCATTGGCCTGGCTATAGTAAAGAAAATTATTGAAAACCACAATGGTATTATTATCGCTTCCGGCGAATTAGGGCAAGGCGCATCGTTTGATATGTACTTTCCGATAGGGGAGCAAGGAAGTACGGGCATGGCTCAAAGGGTATAGGTTAGAAGATTCCCGTGCCCTTTGCACCATGCCCAAATATTGTAATCCAGATGGGCAGGACATAAAAGGCCAACCATACGATGATGATAAAGGCAATCCAGCTGGTAATTTTCCCTAATGTACTATAATGTGGATAACGCGGTTGAATCTGTCAGAAAAGATAATGAACACCACAAAGGTGTGCTAAAATTACATGCGGAATAACGAGATAAAACTCGGTCGGGAATAGGCTAGCTTGTAGCAAAATCATAAAGGTAGAGGAGGTTAGTATGTTAAGTGAAATTATAGGAGGGTAGTCAGAATCGTAAAATAAAAGATAGTAAACTACTTTAGCATATAAAAATACAGTTGGAATACCGATAAACCGAATAAAAACAACGACGAAATGAATAGGTCGGATTACTATAGCAACTACATACCAGAAGTGCCTTTCGGAATGAGGGGTTTAGATTCATAGATTACAGCAAATATCTTTTAGAGACTAAATAATAGAGGTGGTTGTGAAATACTATGCTAGGGTAGTGAAGAAACGGATATTTCCTGATAAAACGGATTATTTTATTTACAGATGTATATAAATGAAAATCACCTTTGAGCCGTTGCCCAAAGGTGATTCTGCTTAGAATAATTTACCGGAATTTATTTCAACCTCGTTCCTTCCACTTCAATCATATCCATTAGTTTACCAACAAAGTGTTCTTCATCTTTCTTTGAGATAACCATGGTAACATCATAACCACCGGCCGAGAAAGCAGTAAATAACTCTTCTCCTTTCAATTCAACTGAAGTCATGGTTGCTACTTCTTTGGTTTCAGGATTAGTAATTTTACCAACCAGTTTATCGTCTTTCAATTCAAACGACATAGGCATTTTTATATCACCCTGTGGCGTACCCTTTACTAATACTTCCCAGTTACCAACAAAGAAATTTTGTGTAGTCTGTGCTTTTGCCAAAGACATAGCAGCCATTAATAAAACTAAAGTAAGAACCGATTTCAGATTTTTCATTGATTATTGATTTTAAATTTAAATATAAAATTATTGTTTTTTGCCTTCAAAGACCATCCCCATAGCTTCCAGCTTTATTTTGCTTACTTTGCCGCTATCATCTCTAACAAAACTTGCTTTTACTTTCTCGCCATCTGTAAAACTATCGGGGGCATCTGTTGGTTGCATAAGAGCACCTTGTTCGCCAAATTTTAGATTCAGTTTGCCTTCCTTTTGTTCCAGATCGATGTAATCCATAGGTAAACCTTCCATTTTATATTTGCCAACATAATCTCCGATGTTGGCTTTTGGTAAAGCACCCGTATCAGTATTTGTTTTCGGCTCGTCCGGCAGATTCAATTTAAATTCTAAGCCTGTTACTATCATCAGTGTACCGGCTTCGGCTTTCGGGTTCACAAATACTACATACACATCGTGTAGTCCGTCTACATTGCCAATTGGTATTTTCAGAATATTAGGTGCCATACTCATTTTTTCTGATGGCTCTAAGAATTCCGACTCACCTATTAATTTGCCTTTAGGGCTATCCAGACGAAGTTCCGCTTTCCCACCAAGCGCATTTAACTGTGGTTTCGGAGCCA
>CBIHRH010000850.1:0-1960 GCA_966212365.1 uncultured Emticicia sp.
TGGGTATTCCGATTGATGGGAAAAACATGAAGCGAACCATGATGATCATATCGCTCAAGGAAGCCTATGAAAAGAAAGCTGTGAAAAAATTCTACGAGCTTCTGACAAGCATGCATACTAAAAACTCTTAAAACGCACTTTTTGCCAAATGACAAAAAAAATCATTTTTTGTTTACCCATCTTTGCTCCATAATTAGTTAATTAAATATGGGAAAGACAGTTTTAGTTACAGGCGCTTCGTCTGGCATTGGCAAAGCAACTGCTATATATCTGGCACAAAATGGGTACAATGTGTATGGGGCTGCACGCAGAACAGATAAAATGAAAGACCTGAAAACACAGGGCATTCATCCGATTTATCTAGATGTTACCAAAGAAGAAAGTCTGGTGGCGTGTGTTGAACAGATTCTGAAAGAAGCAGGCAATATTGATATTCTCATCAACAATGCAGGTTCGGGCAATTATGGTGCCTTGGAAGATACACCGATTTCGGACGCAAAATACCAGATAGAAGTAAACGTTTTTGGCGTGGCTCGTCTGATACAATTGGTGTTACCGACCATGAGAAAAAACAATTATGGAAAAATCGTCAATATTTCGTCGGTAGGTGGGAAAATAACTTTGCCTATGGGCACGTGGTATCATGCCAGTAAATTTGCCATTGAGGGCTTGAGTGATGCTCTTCGGAAAGAAGTAAAGCAATTCGGAATTGACGTAATTGTAATTGAACCAGGCGGTGTAAAATCAGAAATGTCAGAACTGGGAGGAGGCTATCTGATGCGTGTTTCAGGCAAAACGGTATATAGTTCATTGGCCAAAGGTATTTCTGATTTTTATGGAAAAGTAGGAAATGACGCTTCCGACCCGATTGTGATTGCCAGACTTATTAAAGAAGGCATTGAAGCCACTCATCCGAAAACAAGATACGCAGGTGCTGCAGGAGCAAAATTATTGCTGTTTTTCAGGAAAATTTTGTCAGATAAGTTGTTTGATAAACTGGTTATGAGTCAACTGAAATAAGCTTTTTATGGATGCGCTGATTAATTATTTATTGCAGTTCGGCAATCTGAACAAGCAGCAGATTGATTTGATTGTCAGTAAAGCTGTTTTCAAAGAAATCAGAAAAGATGAGTATTTTCATGAAGCAGGAAGGATTCCTCGTGAGGTTATCTTTCTGACAGAGGGCATTATGCGGGTTTGTTATTACAACAACAAAGGCGACGAGATTACCAAATATTTTATTGATGAAAACAATTTTCTGGCAGATATAAACAGCTACAATCAGGAAATTCCCTCGACTGAGTATATACAGGCCGTAACCTCTTGTAGTTATTTGGTGCTATCTAAAAGTGCCATGAAAGAGTTGTCAATGACTATTTTAGAATGGGACAATATTGTGGCCAAGATAACCGCCAAAGGCTTGGCAGATAAAGTAAATAAAATCAGCCTGATGATGACAGAAAACGCCAAAGAACGCTATTTATCATTTCTTGAAAAATTTCCTAAACTGGCCAACCGTATTCCGCTTTCGTATTTAGCTTCCTACTTAGGCATGACACAATCTTCGCTGAGTAGGATAAGGAAGAATATCCGTTAAAGCTGTTTGGATAATAGAGTCAGAAAAGGGAGGATTTATGCAAATTATAACACCTGTATGAAAAATGCTGAATCTCCACTCAATCGCAACAAACTCACCATTACAATTTATAATCTCTACCCTTACAATTCTATTCACGAATTAACTAATCCTCCAAACAATTGCCAATCCACCCACAATTCCTTAGCTTTGACTCACAATTAGCGCCCATTAACCCGAAACTGCCATGTCTATAAAAATCCTGATTGTAGACGATCACCAGATTCTATTGGATAGTCTGTCTATGTTGATTTCTTCTATTTCGAACAGGGAAGTGGTCGGCACCTTATACGACAGCCGGAAAGTACCGGATTTCTTAGAAAA
>CBIHRH010000851.1:0-1940 GCA_966212365.1 uncultured Emticicia sp.
AAATTATTTATTAACGATATTACTATCAGATTTAATCATTTTTATCTTTTCCTAATATCTCATTAAAATCCTCAAACAAATTCTCCTGCCCCACAATAATATCAACTACCTCAAAATAAGGCACGCCGTAAATTTTACTGTCTCTCAACAATTCAATCAACAATTTATATTGATTCAGATTTTCGGTACTAATAATCATAAAGTCAGAAACCCCGGCATGAAAGTATTCGCTGTCAAATAATTTAATTTCTACCAATTGCCCGACTTTCTGAAAAATGGGCATTATCTGCTTTTCAAAGAACTGGCTTCTTTGCTCTCTTGTGAGCGAAAGCCACTGAGGGGTGGCATTCATTAATACCAGAATGGTATAAGGCTTTTTTGTGTCCATGATGTCAATATGAGATTGTGCTTTGCCTGTGGTAAGAAGCAAAACCATGTGAAGAGAATTTTTGTCATTATTTTACCATTGTTAATGCAGCAAAATTGGAAAGAGGCAAGCCGAATTGCATTAACATAGGTTAATAAATGCTAACCCTGAATAAGATAATTAAAGGAAGAAGCTATAAAGCCCTTCTCCTATCAGGAGAAGGGTTGGGACGGCCGCCGTTGCGGTGAGGTAAAATTCTAATAAATATCAGGCTTTTTTAGAATATCTTCTATAAAGCATAACCAGCAATAAAATAACAGCGGCACCAACAAATGCTTCAACGATGCGGCTTAAAATATCTGGTAAGCCCAGCATGGTATGAAGTTCTCCGTCTAATAGCCAATGACCTACAAGGGCTCCGGCTATACCCAGAAGTATCTGATATAAAAGAGATAAACTAAAACTTTTGAAGGCAAGGTCAGCAAGCCAACCTGCAATAGCGCCGACAATAATGGTAACAATAAGGCTCATTTTCTGATGGGTTTATGGTTATGAAAGGACACAGATAACATTGAGACTCAAAATTTACCATAAATTTCGGTTTTCGGAAAATAATTACATAATTTCTTTAAAAATTTACATTACTCAAAGCCTCACTTCTAATTTATCCTAAACCCGCTGAAAATGGTAGTGTCAAATAACTCACCACTCAGACCAATGTCATATCCGGAATTCTGACGAACCACTAACTGAATCTTATCATTGGCGTTCAAATAAATAGTTGTCGTAAAATATTGTTTGAATGTCAGATTATTTCCCGGAAAATCGATTCTTCCTTTAATGAAGTCCGTATAGTTTTTCAGAATATAGAAAGCTCTTTGCCCGCTTGGGTGTCCTCCCCACGATAATTTTACAGTAAAATGATATAAACCAGTGGTAGGAGCTGTAAACTGGCTTGGATTAATACCCCAGGCATTACCAATATTATATTCTATTTCATTACCAGCAAGGTACGTCAGCGTGTTATCTCCCGGAATAGTAATAGTCGCAGAGGCGCCAACAGAAAAGCCAACAGTGCCAGCACTTGGAGCAGCTAATTCCACCAGATTTCCATTGGCATCCGCTCCTACATTCCGGGTACCTATTCCCGCCAGATTCGGAATATTTACTACTCCCGCATCACTAACACCAAAACGCCAGTCGTTCCCTATCCAGATGCCTGTTTGGTTATCATTGATATTACCAAAAAATGCCCCTTCGTTCACATTATTATTAGACTTACTAAACCAGATACCGGCTGTGGCACCACTATATCTGATTCTGGCTCTTTGTGTCAGGTCTAGCAAGTACTGAGGATTATCTGTTCCGATGCCGAAATAACCGTTGGTGTTTAGTAGCATTTGTACTCCTAAACCACCGGTTGTAAATGCCAGAGGATGATTAGAATGGGTTTGAATATAGCCTTTACTGACCGATGTATAGGTACCAACGCGTATTAGGCCATTACTACTGCGGTGGTCTAGCCCTATGCCATCTTTTTTCAGTTCCAGTATACTATTAGGTGATGTAGGTA
>CBIHRH010000852.1:0-1930 GCA_966212365.1 uncultured Emticicia sp.
CAGAAAACTTATTCTTAAGAAATTTGTACAATACAATCTCCAATACTCCATAATTAGCGACGAAATAAAACACGAATGTGGCATTGCCCTTGTTCGTCTTCGTAAACCCCTCCAATACTATATTGATAAATACGGCACACCCCTTTATGGCATTAAGCGGCTGTATGTTTTGATGGAAAAGCAGTCAAACCGTGGTCAGGACGGAGCTGGTGTAGGTAATGTGAAACTGGATGTGCCACCAGGTAGCCGATATATCAGTCGCTATCGCTCAGTTGAGAATCGCCCGATTACCGATATTTTCAATAAGATAAATGAAAAGTATCGTGAAGTTATGCGAAACAATCCCGATAAGTTTAAGGATGCGAAATGGTTGCAGGAAAACGTGGCTTATTCAGGTGAAGTTTGGTTAGGACATCTTCGTTATGGTACGCACGGTAAAAATGAGATTGAAAACTGCCACCCGATGCTCCGCCAAAGTAACTGGCGTAGTAGAAATATGTTGATGGCCGGTAACTTCAATATGACCAATGCCGAAGAGCTTTTCAAGAAACTGGTAAAATTGGGGCAACATCCAAAAGATAAAGGTGATACGGTAACAGTAATGGAGAAAATCGGTCACTTTCTGGATGAAGAAAACCAGAGAGTATTCGACCGTTTCAAAGGAATTTACGAAAACCCGGCGCTTTCTGATATTATTGAAGATAATATGGATTTGCCAAGAGTATTGTACCGCGCCTGTCGTGATTTTGATGGAGGCTATGCAATGGCAGGTATTACAGGCTTTGGCTCGTCGTTTGTCGTGAGAGACCCTGCGGGTATCCGTCCGGCTTATTATTGGGCGAATGATGAAGTAGTAATTGTAGCTTCTGAAAAACCGGCTATTAAGGCGGCTTTCAATGCGAATTATGAAGAAATAAAAGCGATTCAACCAGGCAATGCCCTGATTATAGATAAACATGGCGAATACAATGAGTTTCAGATTATGAAACCATTAGAGAAACGTTCATGTAGTTTCGAACGTATCTATTTCTCACGTGGTTCAGACCCACAAATCTATGATGAACGCAAGCAATTAGGCCGTTTGCTGATTCCGCAAATACTGGAGAAAATTGATTATGATTTAGAAAATACGGTGTTCTCTTATATTCCGAATACTGCCGAAATGGCTTTCTTTGGCATGGTAGAAGGTCTGGAAGAATATCTGGCCGACTGGCGCCTGAAACGTATTACTGAAGGTAATCTTTCACAAGATGAAATCAAACGGGTGCTCTCATTCCGCCCGAGGATTGAGAAACTGGTTTCTAAAGATGTCAAACTTCGTACCTTCATCACAAACGATGATGAAAGGGATGAGATGGTATCACACGTATACGAAATGACCTATGAGGTAATCAGAAAAGGAATTGATACAGTAGTGGTGATTGACGACTCAATTGTACGTGGGACTACACTGGAGAAAAGTATCCTGAAAATGCTTGACCGTCTGGGACCTAAGAAAATTATCATTGTGTCGTCAGCCCCACAGATTCGTTATCCTGATTGTTATGGTATTGATATGTCGAAAATGAAGGAGTTTGTGGCTTTCAGAGCAATGCTTGATTTGTTGAAACAGAATGGTATTGATTATATGAGGCAGGAAGTATACGCCCAAAGTATGGGTGCTTTGCAGACCAACAATGCCTATGATGAGAATTTTGTAAAACAATTATACAGTAAGTTTACTGACCAGGAAATTTCAGACAAAATCGCCGAAATTGTAACACCGGAAGGCATGAATGCAGAGGTGAATATGGTGTATCAGACTGTTGAAAACCTGCATAAGGCTTGCCCGAATCATTTGGGTGACTGGTATTTTACTGGACATTACCCAACAAAAGGTGGTAACCGTGTGGTAAATCAGGCTTTTGTGAATTTTATGGAAGGCAAGCTT
>CBIHRH010000853.1:0-1924 GCA_966212365.1 uncultured Emticicia sp.
GCTTTCCATATATCCTACCAGATGTGGCTCTTTCCACCCCCTGTTCTTATGATTAAGCGAAGAAATACTATCATTCTTGCCTTTGAGTAAATTTCTGAACTGATGATTCAGATGTCCCCACAATAAAAATCCATAATCAGCCAATTCAGTTTCTTCGTCATTTGCAGCCAGATGTTCCAGAATCAGATAACAGTTTTTATTATAATACCTGATTTTATTATACATCCGTTTCAGTAATTTCACCCGACTGCCATCATAACTCGACCATTTCAATACATCCGGATATGATTTCACTTGGGTAAAGCCTTTGGTGAGGTCAAACCGAAAACCATCTATTTTATATTCATTCAACCAGAAAAGGCATACATCATCAAAAAAGGCTTGAGTATATTTACTTTCATGATTAAAGTCAAAAAATACAGAATAGGGATGAGTGGCTTTTTCGTTGAAGAATGGATGTTCGCCATCGGTACTTTTATGACCTTTATAAGCTTTATAATAAGAGAATTTCTTATCAGCATGGTTGAACACTACGTCTAAAATTACCGCAATACCATTTTCATGGCATTTATCAATCAGATATTTTAAATCATCCTTAGTACCATAAGCTTTATCAGCTGCAAAATAAAATGTTGGATTATATCCCCAGGAATCGTTGCCAGTAAATTCCTGCACAGGCAATAATTCAATGGCATTGATGCCAAGCTTTTTAAAATAAGGGATGAAATTGACAATATCTCTGTACTTACGAGATTCAACAAAATCCCGGATGAGCAATTCATAGATTATTAGGTCTTCTTTAGCAGGTGCTATAAAATCTTTAATCTTCCATTCGTAAAGGTCTTGTGAGGTCTGTAAAACAGATACACTTCCTTTAAACGGGTTTTCGGTTGGATACTTTTTCAGATTTGGATAGGTATTCGGCGAAATCTGATTATCAAATTGCGGGTCAAGAATTTTCTCCGTATATGGATCCGCTACCACAATCTTTTTATCAATCCAAAACTGATAAGCATATTCTTTCTTTGGCTGCAGATAGTCAATAACTAAACTGAAGGTCTCTCCATCTTCTTCTTTCTGCATAGCATACCTATCAGAAATCTGCCAGTTGTTGAACTCCCCTACTACATGAACCGATTTTTTATAAGGAGCTTTGAAAGTTATTTTTATACTATGTTCGTTTAAGTATTCAATCATTTGTCTAAGATAAGTGAGTCTCAACGAATCATATATTTTTCTAACTGTTCGTAAACCCTATGAATAGGTAAACCCATCACCGTGTAAAACGAGCCGTCTATTTGAGTAATACCAATCATACCTATGAAATCCTGTACTCCATAGCTCCCGGCTTTATCGAATGGATGGTATTTTTGTATATAGTATTCAATTTCCCATTCAGTCAAAGGCTTGAAAGTTACATAAGTAGTATCTGCCAGTGTAATTGTTTCTTCCTTGGTCATTATACAAACACCTGTAATGACCCGATGCACTCTATTGCTTAATAGACTAAGCATTCTTCTGGCATCGTCAATATCAACAGGTTTGTTAATAATTTTATTCTCAACCACCACTACAGTATCAGCACAAAGAATAATTTCATTGGTCAGACCTTCACTAAAACAGGCTGCTTTATTTCTTGCCAGAAAAGCGGGTACCTCTTCTACGGGCATATCTATCGGGAAGGTTTCATCAGTCGGAATAACTTTTACAGAAAATTCAAATCCTGCATTTTGCATGATTTCTTTCCGGCGTGGAGAATTGGAAGCTAGTACGAGCGGCTTGGCTAATTGCATTACAATTTTTTTGAAATGCGAAGTAAATAAATCTACCTTATAAATACGAACATTCCCAGAACTTTTCGAAGAAAACTACTTACGTATATATATGTAGCAACATACATGTAATTTATTGAGATTGAAATTTT
>CBIHRH010000854.1:0-1917 GCA_966212365.1 uncultured Emticicia sp.
TGTAGATAACTCAGGTAAATTTGTTCTGTTAACACATCACCGGAAATTGGATAGATGGCTTCAACCAGGTGGGCACTGTGATGGTGATAGTGATGTATTAGGAGTAGCCTTAAAGGAAGCCATAGAGGAAACCGGGGTTCAGGACATTAAACCAGTTAATGAATATATATTTGATGTAGATGTCCATGAAATACCAGAAAGAAAGGGTATTCCTGCACATCTTCATTATGATATACGGTTTTTATTTAAGGCAGACAAAGATATACCATTGGTAGTAACACACGAATCGAATGATTTGAAATGGGTTGAATTAAGCAAGGTTGAAGAATTGAATAATGAAGGCTCTGTGATGAGAATGGTTTGGAAAACGGGACAAATAATAATCTGATGAAAGTTACAGGATTTACCATAGTTCGGAATGCGATTAAATACGATTACCCAGCCGTTGAGGCGATTACTTCTGTATTACCTATCTGTGATGAGTTTGTAGTAGCAGTGGGCAAATCAGATGACGATACACTGGCATTGATTCAATCAATCGATTCAGATAAAATTGTTATTATAGAAACCATATGGGATGATTCATTGAAAACTGGCGGCAGAGTGCTGGCGGTTGAAACTGACAAAGCCCTTGCGGCTATTAGCTCTGATACAACTTGGGCATTTTATATTCAGTGCGATGAAGTAGTACATGAAAAATACCATGCTACCATCAAGCAAGCTATGCAGGAATGTGAACATGATATGGCTGTTGAGGGACTACTTTTCAAATATACCCACTTCTACGGTTCTTATAATTATGTTGCCGATTCAAGAAAATGGTATAGAAACGAGATAAGAATCATCAGAAATACGAAGAATGTAGCATCTTACCGAGATGCTCAAGGCTTCCGGAAGCTGGATAATACCAAATTACATGTAAAACCTATTGATGCCCGCATTTACCATTATGGTTGGGTTAGACCACCTAAGAAAATGGCAGAGAAAGTCCGTAGCTTTCATGCCCTGTGGCATACACAAGAAGAGATTGATAAAATGCAATTGGATACTACAGATTTTGATTACTCAAAAATAGATTCGCTCAGTATTTTTGAGGGTACACACCCAAAAGTGATGCGAAAGCGTATCGAAAGTGCTACCTGGAATTTTAAATTTAATGTGGCTGAGAAAAGATACAGCTTTAAAAACAAGCTTCTGTTTTTTATTGAAAAACTGACAGGTTGGAGAATTGGGGAGTATAAGAACTATGAAATTATTTAATGATTGTGTGATTTAGTAAATGAGTGATTCAAAAATATAAACAATCCAAGAGCTAATGAAAAATAAGGTTGTGTGACTTCGTGTACTTGGTGTACATTGTGGCTATTATTCTTTTTCTTTGCCACTATGTATACCAAGTCAATAAGTTTCACGATTTTCAGTAACCTAATTTCTTGCTACTTTAGTAGTGAAATTCAGATTTTCTGAAGTCACCTTCAAAATATAATTTGTTTGCCAATAATCAACTTTTGTTGGAAGAGCAATCGTTTTATCAGTAGTTGCCTGTGACCAGATAGTTTTTCCTGTCATATCTACCAATTTATATTCAAAATTTTGTCCGGCATCGTCTTTTAATACCCAGACCTTCATGGGGTCGCTTTGACTATTAGATGGATTCGGGAATACCACTACGTCTTTCCCTTGTTTTTTCAGATTAGCAATCAGTTGTTCCAATTCTGCTATTTCGTAAGCTTTTTCAAAATCCGGAATTCCATAGCCTATTCTATTATCCGGATTCTCATATTGGCTTGCGGAGCGTATCAGATAATCTCTCACCTGCATATTTGTCAGTTCCGGAAATGCCTGCCAGAAGCTTGCTGCAAAACCAGCCATTAAAGGCGATGAGAATGAAGTACCATTGCTATATCCTATTGAATT
>CBIHRH010000855.1:0-1875 GCA_966212365.1 uncultured Emticicia sp.
TGAGTTTTGGAAAATATTTGGTGAGTATATCTATATTAGCAGGCATATTTAATGCGCAAAAAAGTAAAATTTATCTCCATTTAATCTTTTTAGGGTTCGAGAAAATGGTTATCAGACCAAAAACTAAATAATAACAGGCATAAAGAAAATCGTAATACGGAATCTTGAATGATTGAATTGTGCTACTAAGTTTCTTATTGGCCTTTGCCAGTATAATCCATCTGATAAATAACCATGACAGAAATACCCCTGTTACTAATCGCATCCAGTCATTATACAGATAGAAATCCTGTAAATTATTATCATCCAACCACTCTGTCGGAATCCTCGACCATTCAGGAGCTTCAAACCAATCAGGTTTAATAAAGAACGTTGGCAATATAATAAACCAGCATACTAACTGACTTGTTGCCAGACTCCCCAATAAAAACTTATCTCTGAACTTATAACGCTTGCCTACCGATAAATGGCGGCGTTTTTGTGTAATCCAGGCTCCCCAGGTCTTCTTCGGTTCTGAAACCATATGCGCCTCTTCTGCTATACAAATGGCTACGTTTGATTTGTTGGATACTTCTTTTACAAATAAATCATCGTCTCCGCCTAATAACCCATGATGGCTCGAAAAACCATTACTTACCCAAAATAAATCACGACGATACATCAGATTGCGGCCTACGCCCATATAAGGCATATTGGCTTCTGCAAAAGACATATACTGCAAGGCCGTCTGGAAAGTTTCGTAGCGAATCAACGAGTTTAAACGTGAATCTTCAAAACTATAAGGCGAAAAACCTAATACGATATCTTTTCCCGAGCCGAGTTGTGCTACCATTGTGTCTATCCAGTAATCACTGGTAGGTCGGCAATCAGCATCAGTTAACAAAATAATGTCTTTAATGGCTTTTTTGATTCCCATGGTTACAGCAAATTTCTTGGCTGTAAAATGGGCTGGTAATGACTCAATTCTGACAAAATTAACTTTCGAATAGCCTCCCTCATTAAACAAGAGATAATCATAGGTACCATCGTGTGAGCGGTCGTCTGCTACAACTATCTCAAAATCGGGATAATTCTGCGATTCTAACATTGGCAGCAATTCTTTCAGATTTTCAAGCTCGTTCCAGGCCGCAATAACCACTGAAACTCCAGGCTTCTGACTCGAAATTGTGTCTCGCTCTGCATCCTGATGAGACAATAAGCCCGGGAAAATACCCAAAATAAAAATGAGTTGAACAAAGACAGCAGTAAAAAAAAGAACCGGTAGTAAATAGTGCCAAAACACCATGTATCAAGAGTTTAGGTTTAAAAGTGTGCAAAGATAAAATTCTTTAATTGAACAATTTCTACAAACCTAAATAATTAAATCAAGAAAATTACGTTATAGGGCCTTTTGCCGCAGTTTTAATAAAAATTTCACATTTTTTTAATCCCGCTTAATCAAACAAAGGCCAGTTAGCGCCTAAGAAGAAAGTCCGGCGCAAACCCGGATAGACAGAACTGACAAAGTATCCGTTAACAGGGAAACCCTGGTTCACATGGGCAAATTTGAAGAAAACTCTCACCTTACTGACTTTCATATTGGCAAATATATCAACCACCGGATAGCCCCATGCTTTCCTGTCATTCTGCAAATAAAACTGTCGGGTAAGTGGCATGTAGTTATCTGCATAATAAGCCGAACGATAGTAGATTTCTGCTCCTGCATTGATATGCAATCTTTTAGCATAGACAAACTCGTAAGAAACCGTTGTATTATTGGCAATAGTGGGCATACGGATAATCTCTTTTTCAGAGCTTTGAGCCAGATGAATCTGATTAGCCAGCAGGAATTTTTTCCAACGATATTCGATACCCAAAGTAGCTCTGAAAACACTG
>CBIHRH010000856.1:0-1861 GCA_966212365.1 uncultured Emticicia sp.
TATCAATTGAGGTACGAGGGTTTTATGCCCAGCTGCTAAACTGGATGCGCCAACTATATGCACATCATTTTCGGCGGCCTGTTGGGCAGTTTCCTGTGGCGTCTGGAAAAGTGGGCCAATGTCTACATCAAAGCCTAAATCAGCAAAGCTGGTGGCAATTACTTTCGCACCTCTGTCGTGGCCATCCTGCCCCATTTTAGCTACCATTATTCTTGGTCTTCGACCCTCCAGTTCAGCAAATTTATCAGCCATTTCTTTGGCTATCCTGAAATTCTCATCATCAGAAACCTCTGACTGATACACTCCCGAAATAGAGCGGATGGTAGCTTTATGACGACCCACGACTTTTTCCATAGCATACGATATTTCGCCCAAGGTAGCGCGCTTGCGAGCCGCTTCTACTGCCAATGCCAATAAATTATCTTCTGCTGCTCCCATAGCATTGGCTGTTACCTCAGTAATTTTATTTAAAATCAGTTCTACTTCTTCATTGTTCCGTTCTCCTTTGATTCTCTCCAACCTTTCAATCTGTTTTCTCCGCACGTTCTGGTTATCAACTTCAAGCAGTTCTATATCAGTTTCCGTATTAGTCTTGTACTTATTAACACCTACAATCACATCCTTGCCCGAATCAATTCTGGCCTGTTTTCTGGCTGCCGCTTCTTCTATCCGCATTTTGGGTAAGCCCGTTTCAATGGCTTTGGTCATGCCGCCGAGTGCCTCTACTTCTTCAATCAACGCCCATGCTTTTTCCACCAGTTCCTTGGTCAGGTATTCAACATAATAAGAACCTCCCCAGGGGTCAACTACCCTGCAGATTTCGGTTTCATGCTGAATATATAATTGAGTATTACGGGCAATACGTGCAGAGAAATCGGTCGGTAGTGCAATGGCTTCATCCAATGAATTGGTATGAAGTGATTGGGTATGCCCCAAAGCAGCCGCCATTGCCTCTATCACCGTGCGGGTTACATTATTGAAAGGATCTTGTTCGGTTAATGACCAGCCGGAAGTCTGGCAATGCGTGCGTAAAGCTAAAGACTTAGCATTTTTCGGGTTAAACTGTTTCACAATTTTCGCCCAAAGCAAGCGCCCGGCACGCATCTTGGCAATTTCCATAAAATGGTTCATACCAATACCCCAGAAGAATGATAACCTTGGGGCAAAATCATCAATATCCATTCCGGCAGCTATACCTGTGCGAATGTATTCCAGACCATCGGCAAGCGTGTAAGCCAACTCTAAATGAGCAGGTGCTCCTGCTTCATGAATGTGATAGCCTGAGATAGAAATAGAATTGAATTTGGGCATGAATTGAGAGGTATAAGCGAAAATATCTCCCACAATGCGCATTGAAAACTCAGGCGGATAAATATAGGTATTACGCACCATAAACTCTTTCAGAATATCATTCTGAATGGTGCCAGATAATTGTTCCGGACTCACCCCCTGCTCCTCGGCTGCAACAATATAAAATGCCATGATGGGTAATACTGCCCCATTCATAGTCATTGAAACTGACATTTCATTCAAGGGTATCTGGTCGAAAAGGATTTTCATATCCTCAACCGAGTCAATGGCTACTCCTGCTTTTCCTACATCACCTACCACACGCGGGTGGTCTGAATCATAGCCTCTATGAGTTGCCAAATCAAAAGCTACCGATAACCCTTTTTGTCCGCCTGCCAGATTCCTGCGATAAAAAGCATTTGATTCTTCAGCTGTTGAAAAACCGGCGTACTGGCGGATTGTCCAGGGTTGCATCACATACATGGTGCTATAGGGCCCTCTCAGAAATGGGGGAATCCCAGCCGAAAAATGTAAATGTTCAGCATCCTGAATATCTGCCGCCGTAAACCTT
>CBIHRH010000857.1:0-1835 GCA_966212365.1 uncultured Emticicia sp.
TTGGCGTGGAAGATTATGCTATTTTTCTCGACGAAGAAACAAATATCTTGTTTGCTTCACTTAAAATTGAGAATCCTGAACTTTTGGATACTTTGCCTCAGACCGAAACAGTGAAACGCTGGTGGAAATATATGGCTGATATTATGGATGCCAACCCGGATAACTCACCTGTTTCAGTACCTTTGAAAGAAGTCTTTTACTTACCCTAATACATAAACCTTTATGAACGCAATTCTTGGTATTATTTTTCACTTTATAGGTGGCTTTGCTTCCGGCAGTTTTTATATCCCTTATAAAAATATTAAAAAATGGTCGTGGGAGAGTGGTTGGATTATCGGAGGTGTAGCCTCATGGATAATTGCCCCATGGCTTTTTGGTTTTCTAACGGTTAAAGATTTGGTAGCAAGCATCCAATCTGCCGATAGCCCGACAATATTCTATACTGTTTTGTTTGGTGTCTTGTGGGGTTTTGGTGGTCTTACTTATGGTCTTACCATGAGATACTTAGGTGTTTCATTAGGAGTAGCAGTAGCACTAGGATTTTGCGCAGCTTTCGGCACACTCATTCCGCCAATTTACGAAGGCCGGTTTGGTGAGCTGGTAGCAACAAGTTCAGGTCAGATTACCCTGGCAGGCGTAATTCTTTGCGTTATAGGTATCTTCGTTTGCGGTAAAGCCGGAATGATGAAGGAAAAAGAACTGGATGATGCCAGCAAGCAGGAAACGGTTAAGGAATTTGATTTAAGAAAAGGCTTATTAGTAGGTACATTTTGTGGTATTATGAGCGCTTGCTTTGCTTTTGGCCTAGCTGTTGGTGCGCCTATTGCTACACAGGCAGAAACTAATGGTACAGACCCTCTATTTAAAAATAATGCAATTTTACCAGTTCTATTAATTGGTGGGTTCGCTACTAATTTTGTCTGGTGTATGATACTCAATTTCAGAAATAAGTCATTTGGCGATTATACCAATAGAGAAACACCATTAAAGACCAACTACCTTTGGGCAATGCTAGCAGGGGTAACCTGGTATTTCCAGTTCTTTTTCTATGGAATGGGTCAGTCTAAATTAGGTAAATCTTTAGATTTTGCCTCCTGGACACTTCACATGGCATTCATTATATTAGTTGGTACTCTCTGGGGACTATTTTATAAAGAATGGAAAGGCGTTAGTGGTTCAACTATGCGTGTTTTATACTTAGGCTTATTGCTGATTGTACTTTCTTCGGCTTTTATTGGAATGGGAAGCTATTTCGTTCACTAAACTATTATTTATATGTCAAGATTATTTAAACTGATTGCCATTGGTTTGGCAATCGCATGGCAAAGCTATGGTCAGGTGCAAGCGCCTGCCTCTACTTTACACTCAGATGCGTTACATACAGCAAAGCCTGATTACCCTACTTTATATGGCACCACAAAGCCTGAGGATATTATTGCCCTAATGACCCGGGTAAAAAATTACTTAGATAAAGCCACACCTATCAAAGTAGTAGACAAAAACACAGATGTGGAAATTACAGACTACTCTAAAATCAATACCAATTCTATTGTATTGAAAGGAGATTTCAGTCTTACAAGTTATGAATGGGGTGTAACTTATGAAGCTATGCTTTTGGCAGGAGAAGTAACAGGAGATACTTCTTTCACTAATTATACTATCAGAAGATTCAAATTTCTGGCTGATGTAGTGCCTTATTTCAGAGAAATCTATAAAACAAATCCACAGACCTCTCTTCGACAAATCATTGCCCCGCATGCCTTAGATGATTGTGGTGCTATGTGTGCAGCCATGATTCGTGCTACAAAAAGTGGTGTTGTAAAAAATACTAATTT
>CBIHRH010000858.1:0-1832 GCA_966212365.1 uncultured Emticicia sp.
CCAACCCCTCTCCATGATGGAGAGGGGCTTTTTGCTCCCTGCCCTATTGTTGGGGAAGGGCTGGGGATGGGGTTGTAATAAAAAACTACACCTTATTAGGAATCAGATAAGGTGCGCGGTATTTGCGGCTTAACATGGCATTGGCTTCTTTGTCTCCCGGGAATGTTTCCGTCGCAGGGTCAAATTTTAATTTTCTGCCCAAACGGTAAGCGATATTTCCTAAATGAGCAATGCTTGCAGCTAAATGTCCTGTTTCAATTGGACCATTCAACATAGCTTTGTTTTTCGCTCTCACTGCATCTACAAAGTTTTTGTAGTGATCGCCACCTGCATTTCTTGCTGGGCCAGGCTCGCGGTTTTTACCTAAGAAAGTTTTATAATCACTATACCCATTAATAACCATGTACCCTTTATCACCGTAGAAAATATTTCCAACCTCTACCCCATCTTCCTTATTGGTCATCCATGGGCGTACTTCAAATTGAATGACTTTTCCTTGTTTCGGATAATTATAGGTTGAAGTCAATACTTCAGGCGTTTCTTTACAATCATTCCACAAATATTTACCACCTGCAGAGGTAATTTCTTCCGGCAAGCCTACATCTAAGCCCCACATACAAAGGTCTGTTTCGTGGATACCCTGGTTACCGATATCGCCATTGCCGTAATCCCAGAACCAGTGCCAGTTATAATGCACATAGTTTTTACTGAATTCTCTGGCCTGGGCAGGGCCTTGCCATAAATCCCAGTTTAAGCCAGCAGGTACAGGAGATGTACCTTGATTTCCAATATCTGGTCTCCATTTATATACCGTACCCCGTGCCATATATACCTTTCCGATAAGTCCGTCTCTTAAGTGCTTGATTGCTTCCTGAATGGCTTCTGAACTTCTTAATTGCACCCCATGTTGTACAATCCGGTTGTATTTTGTAGCTGCTTCTACCAATTTGCGACCTTCGTAAAGATTGTGGCAGGCAGGTTTTTCAACATATACATCTTTTCCGGCCTGACAAGCCCAGATTGCTGCCAATGCATGCCAGTGATTTGGCGTGGCAATACTTACGGCATCAATGGTTTTATCTTCGTAAACTTTTCTTAAATCCTGCTCGGTTTGAACTTTCTTTGAGTATTTTTTCTCAAAATCGGTAGCCCTTTCCTGTAGCACAACATTATCAACATCGCACAAGGTAGCCACTTCGACATTTGCCTGCTTCATAAAGCCTGAAATATGGTCTTTTCCACGGCCATTGATACCGATTACTGCCACCCGAAGTCTGTCATTAGCTCCGAACGCTGTAGAGGGGATAATAGTTGGAATAGACATGACTGCCAAAGAGCTGGGAAGGGCTGTTTTGAGCATGTCTCGTCTGGAGAATTTTTTCATAGTATAAAAAGTTAAAAGGTTGAAAGATTGAATTTATTTAGTGATTTAGCGAATGAGCGATTGCGTGATTAGTTTTGTCTGAACATTGATTTAGCTGATTCTCTGATTACACTGGTTTTGAATCATATCTCTAAAAAAATGCTGGTTTCGTATCGAAGCATTTTTCATAAAATCATATCAATCAGGTAAATCACAGTTCAAGAATAATCACTCATTCGCTAAATCACACAATCACTAAATTGTTCTCAAAGCCTACCCAACGTCATACCCCCATCTACCATTATCACCTGCCCGGTTGAGTAAGGGAAGTCTCCTTTGGCTAAAGCTGCTACGGCTTTGCCAATGTCTTCCGGGAAACCCCAACGTTTTTGTACGCACAAACCATTTTCTATCAATTGGTCATATTTGGCGGTAACGCCCGCGGTCATATCTGTCTTAATTACTCCCG
>CBIHRH010000859.1:0-1828 GCA_966212365.1 uncultured Emticicia sp.
TGGGTTTTCTTGCTGGCTCAACCGGGTATTGGGTTTCAGTATATCTGGTCTGAATCCAGCTGGTGGGCCAGTTCAGTCCGGCCCGTGTCGCTTAGTTTCTTTTATCTTTTTTCGCTATTATTTACCCGCCAGTTTTATCCGGATTTGCGCAAAGTTAAGCTATTGAATATCGGCACAAAGGTATTTATCGCTTTGCTCTGCGTTTATGAGCTTCTCTTTTTCGCTCATAATCCTGCGCTTGGCTTAATAAAAAACCCCTGGTATAATCCGGTATATTATGAAGGCAGTGATTTACAGGTTGTGATACAATCGCTCACTCTTTTTGCGCTGATTATTCTGTGGTCCATCATCGGTATTGGTATTTATTTTTATATCCGTACAAGAAAAGCCGAGAACCTTTGGTTTACTTTTGCCTTTTCGGTAGTTCTTGTTGGCGGTACTACGGGCATTTTTGTTTTTCTTGGGATATTTCCGGATAACTTTATTACTCACAATCTGGTATTTATTGCCAATCCCCTCGAAATCACTATTATGTCTGTTCTTTTAGCAAACCGCTATCGGAATGTGCATAAGGAAAATATAAAAATTACCTCCGAGTTGGCCGAACAAAGACAAAAGAACGCCATTCAATTATTGGAGGGACAAATGATTGAGCGTAGACGCTTATCTCAGGAGTTACACGATGGTATCAGTCTGATATTAGCCAATATCCGTTTAAGGCTTTCGATTCTGACACAAAAGAATCCATCACCGGAGATGAATGAATTAGTGGATAAATTGGGGCAGGTAGGACAAGATGTAAGGCAGTTTTCGCAGGCACTCTCCCCAGTTATTCTGGAAAAATACGGGCTTACTCATGCAATTGAAGAATTGGTGCAGGCTACCAAAAATAGTCAGACGAATGTAAATATAGAATTTTCACATGATTTAAGCGACGAAAGTATTTTACCTACGCTAATTACTCAAACCCTGTATCAGATAACTTTAGAGCTTTTAAATAATACCCTAAAACATGCGCAAGCTACTCATGCACAGATTTCGCTGCATGAAAACAAAAGCCAGATTGTACTAAAGGTAGCAGACGACGGGTTAGGTTATGAATCAAATGGTAAGTCTGGTGGGATTGGTATTCAGAACATCCGGGCCAGGGCCCAATCATTAAATGGGAGGTTTACTGTTAGCCGGCAGAAAAAGGGTATGCTACATACGGTTCAGATTCCTGTTCAGACCAAATTGTTTTCATAAACAAAGCGCACTAAATCGGCATTAGTGTGCAGGTCAAGTTTTTTAAGAATGTTCTTTTTATGCGAGTGTACGGTATGTTTACTGATATTCAGACTATCAGCAATCTGCTTTTCAATCAAACCATTCACAATCAACTGCATTACACGCTTTTCCTGTTCTGATAGCTTTGCCAGTTGTGAAAAATTATCAGTTTCAAAGGCCGTATCCTTATGATTCTTTCTAATAGATTTGCTCAGATAAATACTTCCTTCGGCAATAGCACCCAAGGCTTCTGACCAATCGATTAAGGTAGCATCTTTCAGCAAATATCCATCTATACCCATTTCAATAGCTTTCCTGACCAAGACACTGGTTTGATAGGACGAGAAAATAAGGATTTTCATATGCTCAAATCGTCCTTTTAGTTCAGGTACACTATCCAGACTATTTTTTCCTCCCAAATTCAAATCCAGGATCAGAATATCAGGTTGGGTATTTGCACACACCGAAATAATTTCTTTTTCTGACGTGGCTACCCCGACAATTTCATAGTCGGGTAGTTGACTAAAGAGTAGTTTTACCCCATCAAATACAACGGGGTGGT
>CBIHRH010000860.1:0-1821 GCA_966212365.1 uncultured Emticicia sp.
GGCGTAGCCAGTTCTGCAAAGGCGTCAAATACTTGTTCAGGTGTTTTATCATTACCTACAAAAAGGTCATTTTCACAATAAAGAACAATCTTTTCGGGTTTATAAGGCACAAGCATGCGTTCAGCATAGTGAGTCATTTCCGGAAATGTAGAACCTCCAAAACCATGATTTATCACAGGCATTGGTGCAAAATCTTCTTTTAGCGTTTTCCATAGGCGGATACTTGAGCTACCATAGAAAATTGTTTGTCCTTGTAGTTTGTCTAAACCAATGGCTGCATCAGCTTTTTCATAAGCTTCTATTTCTTTTTCAGAACGATTGACCTCGTAATTGAGGGTGTATTTTCCGGCAATAGGTGTGTGAGTTAACGTTTTATGACAGGCAATAGTCAGGGTAATCAGGGTGAGGATGACCAGTAAGGGTTTCTTGTTCATAGTTTAATAGATATTTTTACGAATTACTTGAAAAATGAAAGAACAATCAATAAAAAAATAAAAAACTAGGCAAAATGCCTGATAGCATAGACATTCGAATCTTTATTAATAGCCGATTGTTATTTATATCAATACTATATGCTTTTATACAGTTTTGCCACAATGTACACAAGAAACACTATGTTACACAACTTCGTGTTAGGTCATATTGTGAAACTTTGCCGCAATGGAATTGTGCACTTAGTGACAATTCTATTAGCAAAATTGTAGTTGAAGGTTAATTAATTGATTTTGAATTTGTAGAATAGTATATCTTTGTGCGAAATTTTTAAGCTAAGAAAAACAGAATTATGGAAGAAATAGTAATCCCTCAGAGAAAGCCCCGCAAATTTATAGGAGAAGAGTTTTTATTAACTTCATGGGAAGAAGTACAACCCTTATACGAAAATCTGGTAAATCGTCCGATTAATAATGTGCAGGATTTGCGCCAATGGTTTATCGACCGTAGCGAATTAGAGTCTTATCTTTCAGAAAATATGGCTTGGCGTTATATCAAAATGACTTGCGATACAGCCAGCGAAGAGAAACAAAAAAACTATCATTTTTTTGTAGAGCAGATTCTACCAAACTCATCAGCTTTTGATGACCAACTAAATAAAAAAGCTCTGGAAAGCCCTTATCTGAGCCAATTGCAGGATAAAGGTTTTGATATTACGGTTCGTGGCATGAAAAAAGCGGTAGAGATTTTCAGAGAAGAAAATATTCCGTTGGCTACACAGGTACAAACCAAGCAAACCGAGTATCAGGTGATAACAGGCGGCATGACAGTAAATATTAATGGAGAAGAAATAACCTTACAAAAAGCAGGTGATTATTTGCTGTCGCCGGATAGAGCAGTAAGAGAAGAGGCCTGGACAAAGATTTCAGAGCGCCGTTATCAGGAGCATGAAAAGCTGGACAACTTATTTAATGAATTGAGAGATATACGCCACCAGATGGGTATCAATGCAGGCTTTGCTAATTACCGTGATTATATGTTTGCGGCCATGGGTCGTTTTGATTATACCCCTCAGGATTGCTTCAATTTCCATGAGGCTGTTGCTGAAACAGTAGTGCCATTAGTAGATAAAATGGCCAAAGAAAGAAAAGAGAAACTGAAAGTAGATGAATTGCGTCCGTGGGATTTGAAAGTTGATACAGACGGTAAACCAGCTTTAAAGCCTTTTGCCAGTGGAGAAGACCTATTGGATAAAACGGTTCAATGCTTTACAAGTATAGATGCCCGATTGGCTAATTATATGCGTATTATGCGTACGATGGGGCATTTTGATGTGGAATCGCGCGTGGGTAAAGCTCCGGGCGGATACAACTATCCATTAGAGGAAAT
>CBIHRH010000861.1:0-1802 GCA_966212365.1 uncultured Emticicia sp.
GGTGTTCCTACCAAAGTACTTTGTCCTTGAGCAGCCAGGTCAGGTTTAATTCTTCCGTCTCCTGATGGGCCGTAAGAACTAAATGTAGCTACGGTTCTGTTGCCTGTTACCGCCCCTACTGCAATAATTGAATCGGCATCGGCAGGTGTACCAATGTATTTCCACGAACCATCGCCTTCGTTTCCTGCTGAAGCAACTACCAATATTCCTGCTTGTGCGGCCCAGTCAGCCGCTCTGGTGGCCAGGGCACGATCACCGTTCATATCAGAATATTTATAGTTCTGCGCAGGATTATCAAAAGTTGAATAGCCTAAAGAAGTATTAATTACATCAACTCCAACACTATCGGCCATTTCGGCGCCAAAAAGCCAGTTGGCTTCTTCTCGTTTTGTTTCTGAATACACATCTTCGGTGCGTAGTAATAAATAGCTTGCTTTATAGGCTGTTCCTACAATCTTTCCGCTCTCATAAGCTGCCATACAAGACAAAACGTTGGTGCCATGCGTATGGTCATTATATACGTTTAAATCTCTATCAACAAAGTCGAAAGTACCGATTACTCTTTTATCAGTAAATAAATCTTTAAAGAAGCTCAATTGATCGGCATTCTGAAAACCTGAATCTAAAACCCCAATAAGCATACCTTCACCTCTGAAACCTTTGATGTGCATTTTATCAGCACCTAACATTGCCAGCTGGGTTTGAGAAAAACCATTGTCTGTTACTTCTTCTGAATCAAATTTATTCCGTGGCGCCGACGACTCACTCACTCCACCTAAACGAGCACTTCTTATATCCCCTGCTCCCTCCAGACCTTTCACAAACGAAAGCTTCAATATCTGATTTAAAATAGCAGGTGTCGTCTGAATCAAAGCAGCATTCAACCAACGGGATTTATATAAAATCTTTGCGCCTGTTTTACTGATTTCACTCAGGTATGCAACATTAGGAGGTAAATCCCGCTCAGTTATAGCTATTTTTTGGTTGGCACGTCGCTGAATAGAGCGATCTGAAAGAAATTGCTTTGGATTTGAAACAGAGTAGGTCGAATTAGCTTTGTCTTTAAATACAACCAGGTATTGGTTCTGAGCAAAAGCAGAAAATTGACGCAAAAACAATAAAAATACAAGTAAATTCTTCTTCATAGACTATCGTGTAAATATCCCAAATATAACGCTTTAGACAGAGATTTGTTATTTGTAAACCAAAAAATGTGTCAACCTGGCAAAGATTGACACATCAGTATTATACAACGGCTTGCTGTATTACAAAACAAGCCGATATTTAATCAGATTATTGAAAATTATCCCCCGATTGTTTGAAACTCTTTAAAATCCAGCCTCCTCCCACTACATCATCGCCTTCATAGAAAACAGCTGCCTGACCGGGGGCAATACCTGTAACAGGTTCATGGAAAATGACTTTCATTTTTTCGCCTTCTTGTACTATTTGAGCAGGCGAGCCTTCGTGTTTGTAACGCACTTTGGTGACTGTTTCTAAAGGATTGTCAATCAGATTTTCGTATTTCTGCATTACCAGCTTACCAACCATCATCCCATCTCTTTCCAGGTCTCTTTCTTCCCCTAACACTACTTCATTAGTATCTTTTCTGATTTCAGTAACAAATACGGGTCTACCTAGAGCAATGCCTAAGCCTTTTCTTTGACCGATAGTATAAAATGGATAGCCTTCGTGTTGACCAACCACCTTACCATCTTGCATAACAAAGTTGCCTCCCCTTACTCTATCTTCCAATCCCTCAACTCTGCGCTTTAAAAATCCTCTATAATCATTATCTGGCA
>CBIHRH010000862.1:0-1787 GCA_966212365.1 uncultured Emticicia sp.
ACCCATACCTTACCACTATTTGGTCGACGCTCCAGTACTTTTACTAAATGATACCCGGCCTTTGTTCTGACAGGCGTAGAAATCTGACCAACTGCCACATTAAAGGCCGCTTTCTCTAAAGGATAAACCAATTGCAAAGCACTGAACCAGCCTAACTCTCCACCTTTGCTGCTCGTTTTTTTATCCTGAGAAAATTGCTGTGCTAAAACTCCGAAATCTTCTCCCTCCGTAGCTCTTCTCTTAATATCAATTAACTTATTATAGATAGCGGCAGTATCAGCGGGATTGGCAAATTCGGAAATCTGGTACATAATATGAGAAGCCCTTACCTCTTGCAACATCCAATCGTAGGTTTCTTTCAGCAAATATTTGATAGTAGCACTATCTGTCAGGTAAGATTCTGCCAAAATACTCTGGTAGGTTTGCAGTTCTTCTTTAAGGTCTTCCGAATTTCCATAGCCTCGCTGTTTGGCTTCTGCAACTATTCGTTGGTCTTGAATTACCTGAGCCAGGGCATTATCGGCAGACAATGTGTCATCCACCATCAGTTTCTCAATCTCTTGCTTCAAATCCAATAACTTTACCTCGTTGGTTCCTACTGTCAAACCAATCGGTTCGGTATTCACAATATTGACCGGACTTGCTGCCGGTGCGGCTGGTACCGTGCTCACCATTGTTCCTCTATCAGAAGATGGTTTCTTTAAAACCTGGCAAGCAAATTGTGAAAAGAGTAAAAATATATATGGAAATATCTTGTAAAATCGCTTCATAACAGTACAATCAATCATCATAATGGCAATGCCACTTCGCTACAATAACTAAACTCTAAGCGTTTAAAAATTATTGTGATGAATATTAATTTTGTTTGGGTTATCAATGTGCCGAAAATCATTGATTTTCGGGCATCAAAAAAACGAAGAATCAAAAATAACAGAAAAATCTGCTTTTTACGAAGTTTTGCTGATTATTTCTTCCACAATTGACTCTCCTGCTGACATATCTCCGCTTGTCCATTGCCATTTTTCATACAGACGTATACGCCCGTCAGGCAATACTTCCGGAATAGAATAGCACTTCCCGGTCATTAGTTCTCCTGCTTTATTAATATGCTCATATCGCATATCTAAAGCGTTATTTTTCACTATTTTAGCAATTAAAAAGCCTTTTACGATGGCTCCGCCGGCATATTCTGCCCAGACAATATCGTCAGCTTGTGAATAGTGAAACAGGGTTTCGTCTCCGACTTCACCATTGGCTGTATTGCTAAGCGACCCAAATATTTTTTTATGAAAATTTAACATTTTTAATAACCTCAAATAATGGGTTCTTGTTGCGACAAACAGTGAAAACTTCCAAGACCCCAGATAATTTCGGTAGCATCTATACCAATGATTTTCCTTTCCGGGAAACATCCCTGAATAATCTCCAAAGCTGTATCGTCTTTATCGCAACGATAAGTCGGAACTATTACAGCCCCATTTGTAATCAGGAAATTGGCATAAGAAGCAGGTAGGCGGATACCGCTATCGTACACGGCATCAGGCATAGGCAATTCTTTAATATTTAATTGCTTGTCATTCAATAGACGCATCTTAGCCAAGTCTTCCAGATTTTGCTTCAATGGATGGTAGTTATCGTCGGTTTTATCATGTTCTACTACTGTCAATACCGTATCTTCATTCACGAAACGGGTAGTATCATCAATGTGCCCATCAGTATCATCACCTACAATGCCATCCGTTACCCAAAGTACCTGGTCGACTCCATAATAATCATGCAGATATTGT
>CBIHRH010000863.1:0-1781 GCA_966212365.1 uncultured Emticicia sp.
AATTATTTTCGATTCATAAATCTTCAAATATGGTAAGTATAGATAAGAATCCGAAGAGGAATAAGACTAAGCATATACCGGAGAGTCTTATTTATGAAATAATAGACGGAAAGCCTTTTTATTATAAAGGCTATAAAGATGTGTTGTCTAATAAAAAAACAGCAGAGGAAATTATCGGCTCAAGTGGTTTGCAATCATATATTATTTTTTATCTGTTAAAGCTATTATATGCTAAATTGAATGATGATAAATATGTTTTTCTTACTAATGAGATAAGGTCACATTTAGACATTAATAATAATCTCTCAGGAGATATTTATATTTATGAGACAACGCAGCTTCCTGCTGAAGAAATCAATGTCCATTATGTGAATGTACCTCCAAAAATTGCTATAGAAATAGATATTAGAGTAGATTTATCGGATGAAAAGGACTTTGGCTATGTATTTACAAAAACGCATAAGCTATTGGATTTTGGAGCGGAAAAAGTCTACTGGATTTTTACTAAGCATCAAAAAGTAATAATAGCTACAAAAGACCAGGACTGGCTTACTAAAGATTGGAATCAAGAAATTGAATTATTGGAGGATACCTTTTTTAATATTGGAGAATTTTTTGCCAAGAGAGGCATAAAGCCTTAATACTTCATCAACCCTACAACAAACCCAATGAAAATCGTTTACCTCGACGCCTACACCGTTAATTCCCTCGGAGATTTAGATTTATCCATATTGCATACTTTAGGAGACGTAACCCTATATGACCGCACACCTAAAGACCAGATTGTAGAACGAGCCAAAGAGGCAGAGGTTATATTAACCAATAAATGCCAGTTAAATCGTGAAATTATCAGCCAGTTACCCAATCTGAAATATATTGGGGTTACTGCTACAGGCTATAATATTATTGATGTAGCCGCTGCTAAGGAACATGGCGTAATCGTAACTAATGTGAAAGGCTATAGCTCAGCATCAGTAGCACAATTGACTTTTTCTTTGCTATTGAGTTTCACCAACCGGGTAGCAGAACATGCCGAAAATATCAACCAGACATGGCCATCCTCTGCTGACTGGTGTTTCTATTTAAACCCTCTGATTGAATTGGAAGGGAAGACTTTGGGTATAGTCGGTTTTGGAGATATTGGCAAAAAAGTAGCAAATATCGGCTTAGGTTTCGGAATGAAAATTCTAGCCAATAAAAGAGACTTGACTAGTGGAGGCATGGAAGGTGTAGAATTGTGCGAAATAGAAAAAGTATTCAAAGAAAGTGATTTCATAAGTCTTCATTGTCCGCTAACTGCCGATAATCAGGGCTTTATCAACAAAGATTCTCTGGCTTTGATGAAGTCATCAGCTATACTAATCAATACTTCTCGCGGTGGCCTAATCAATGAAGCCGACCTGGCTGAAGCGCTTAATTCAGGCAGAATCTCAGGGGCTGGCCTGGATGTGCTTTCAACGGAACCTCCGGCGCAGGATAACCCATTATTGATTGCAAAGAATTGCATCATTACTCCTCATATTGCCTGGGCGGGCGTAGAGGCGCGCAAGCTATTGCTAAAAGGGACTATTGAAAATATAAAAGCCTATCAGAAAGGTGCGCCTATCAATGTAGTTTCGTAATATTTCTGCTGAAACTGCAACTTTTTCAGTTGGCTGCATGTATAAGAAGTACTATCCGTATTATTAATTTTTTATGAAGAAACTTTACGCTACCATAGGAGCCTTCCTATGTGTAATGGGTAACCTATTAGCACAAGACAACAAAATCTCAAACGAAGA
>CBIHRH010000864.1:0-1720 GCA_966212365.1 uncultured Emticicia sp.
TATTCTGAATAGCAACACGTCACTTTTGGCTAATGCTGTGGCCGAACGTGGTTCTGAATCTAATAGTGCCAACTCTCCAAAAATATCCCCTTTACTCATTGTAGCAAAAATTACCTCATGGTCAACAATCCCGATTTCACCCGAGTATATCACATACATACAATTGCCTATTGCTCCTTTCTGAAAAATCCCCTGCCCTTCGTGATATGTTACTTCATTCATAATAGGCACAATAGATGTCAGTACGTTTTCAGGCGTTTCAGAGAACAAGGGTGTATTCTTCAATACAATCACCCGTTCCAGTTCAGATATTTCGTTTTCGTTAGGGTGTCCGTGATGCATAGCTAAAATATCTTTATATTTTTCTGTTAATTGGGGCTGTTTCAGTATAATTTCTATGGTAGCTTCATGAAATAACTTTTTCGGAAACCCTATATATTTTTCAAAAAGCTGGTTTTTATTCGTCTTAAACTCCCATTTGCGCAAGGCAGCTACAATAGTCCAGTCTCCAAAGGCCAGATTACCCTTTTCAAGCACATATTGTACGATAGGTTTTACGGTAATGTCTTTATCAAAATACGCTTCAAAAATGGCTATTTTCTTGTCTATTGCCGATTCATCAAGTATCGCATGCAAACATTTATAAATATCTCTTGGAATAATATTATCCAGAATCTCCAGGGCATTGGCCCGTTTTTCTTTCGACGAATGTTCAACACCCATCATGGCATCCTGCACCATATCTCTGTCATACAGCAACATCAATAGGTAGAAAATACGGTTAGATGATTGACCTAACTCATATTGCAATAATGTATCTTCTAACACGCCAAAGCCATGTAATAATTCATAAGCATGGGCTAATTCTTCCTGCAGCAGCTTTTCAAACATGGCCTCATAGTCTTCGGTAGTTGAGCGTTTGCCCAATACCTTTAAAGCCAGTTGTCTTACATTGAGTGATTCATTCTGGGCCAGGCGTATCAATAATCTTTCGCTTGAAAGGCTTTGGTATTTCTCACTGAATAAAACTACTTTTTGCAATAATCCAATATCGCCACCTTTAGTTAATGCTTCTACTTCTTCAAATCCACGACCACCTGATTTAATCAGACTATTGATAGCTTTTTTACCCCAGATACGGTCTTCCAGTAAATGCACAAGACTCTTTATTAAAGCAGACGAATCAATAGAACCCGCTACTTCTATGGCTTTTTCTTTAACCTCTCCAGTCCCTTTTTCCAGGCATATTCGCACATAAGTTTCATATTCTTTCAATCGCAAAAACTCTATGATTTCTAGCGCTACCAGCGTATCCTTAAGATTTATGCTTTCACATAATTTATCTAATTTACCTTTTGCCTCTACCCTTTGCAACTTCCAACAGGCAATAATAGCGCCCTGAACCGTATAAATATTATTAGAACTCAGATACACTGAGCGTTGTTCAGGAGTAGTGGCTGATGCGCAGGCAATTTCTGCCGAAATTCGTCGGACTAATGGATTAGTTTCATTTTCGTTGAAAATCTGTAAAAACTGCGGTTCTAAGTGTAAATGAAGATTTCTGACAACCGATAAAATATGCAAACGTACCTTATCTGATTTATTCTTCAACAATACCGATACCTGATTCTGAATCACTTTAGGCTCAAATTTCACCATCCAGTCTATGGCACTGATTACTTCTTCGGGCTTATCGCTGGTCAGGTTTTTCAGAATGATT
>CBIHRH010000865.1:0-1700 GCA_966212365.1 uncultured Emticicia sp.
GGTGAAATTTGAAGTGGAGAATAGACCGGATACTTTGATTGAAGTTTTCACTACTCGTGTCGATACAATCTATGGTGTATCTTTTATGGTATTGGCTCCTGAACATGAATGGGTAGCTAGTCTGACTACACTAGAGCAAAAAGAAAGCATAGATAATTATATTACTGAAACGCAGAAACGTTCTGAATTAGACCGTATGTCTGATGTAAAAAAGGTTTCAGGAGCATTTACAGGCAGCTATTGTATCAATCCATTCAGTGGAGAAAAAGTACCTATCTGGATTGCTGATTATGTATTGGCAGGCTATGGTACAGGCGCTGTAATGGGTGTACCATCAGGTGACCAACGTGACTGGAATTTTGCAACGCATTTCAATTTGCCAATTGTTCCGATTTTAGATGCTCAGCAGGATATTGATCAACAGGCAGATGCTACTAAAGAGGGTAAATATATCAATTCGGGCATTATCAATGGTTTAGGTTATCAGGAAGCTACCAAGAAATTGATTGATTCGCTAGAGGAAAGGGGCATCGGTAAAGGTAAAGTAAACTACCGTTTAAGAGATGCAGTTTTTGCGCGTCAGCGTTATTGGGGTGAGCCTGTTCCTGTCTATTTTAAAGAAAATTCGGGTGGCGCTCCGCTGCCTTACTTAATTGATGATAAAGATTTGCCTTTGATTTTACCGGAGATTGATAAGTATTTACCAACAGAGGATGGTGAACCTCCGTTAGGTCGAGCCGAAGGATGGAATTATAATGGTAATCAATACGAACTAAGCACCATGCCGGGTTGGGCAGGTAGTAGCTGGTATTGGTTCAGATATATGGATGCGCATAATGAAAATGAGTTTGCATCAAAAGAAGCTATTGATTACTGGCAGAATGTTGACTTATATTTGGGAGGAACTGAACACGCAACCGGTCACTTATTATACAGCCGGTTCTGGAATAAATTCCTTAAGGATAAAGGCTATGTGCCACAAGAAGAATATGCCTTGAAATTGATTAATCAGGGCATGATTCAAGGGCGTTCAAGTTTGGTTTATCGATTGAAATCAAGTGAGGGTGCTGATAAAAACCCTGTGTTTGTTTCTCACAATTTAAAAAATCAATATGAAACCACCACAATCCATGTAGATGTAAGCCTGGTTAAGAGTGATGTTTTAAATATTGAGAAATTCAAAGAATGGAGACCGGATTTAGCCAATGCTGAATTTATTCTTGAAGATGATAAATATATTTGTGGTTCTCAAGTAGAAAAAATGTCTAAGAGACTTTATAATGTTGTTAATCCGGATGACATTGTAGAAGAATACGGCGCCGATACTTTCAGATTATATGAAATGTTTTTGGGGCCTTTGACAGAAAGTAAACCTTGGGATACTCGTGGGATTGAGGGTACTTATCGCTTTATCCGTAAGCTATGGCGTTTGTTCTATGACCAGAATGGAAAATACATAGTAACTGATGCAGAACCAACTAAAGCAGAACTAAAGGCGTTACACAAAACAATCAAGAAAGTATCTGAAGACATTGAGAGTTTCTCTTTCAATACCTCTGTTAGTACATTCATGATTTGCGTGAATGAATTATCTGACTTGAAATGTTCTAAAAAAGCAATATTAGAGCAACTGGTAATTGTTTTATCAGCTTATACCCCTCATATTTCAGAAGAATTATGGGAGATATTAGGTAATGAAA
>CBIHRH010000866.1:0-1687 GCA_966212365.1 uncultured Emticicia sp.
AGAGTCAGGCACAGAGTTATACGAAGTTTATATTTCAATACTCTGTGCAAAACTCAGAGTCACTCACTCTGTGGTTAAACCGTAATAACTAAGAAATATTCAGCAATAATATAAGCTACATGGAGCGCTCTCGTCCTGATTATTTAATGGATAGGCTTATCAACAATCAACTCTCCAAAGAAGAACTGGCAGAGTTGCTAGCTGATATAGGAGAAACTGAAATGTCGCCTGAATACTCAGATATACTTGAACGTTATTTTAATCAGCTTCTTTCAGAAGCACACCTCAATAAAAGTACAGCATCTGAAGAAGACCAATAAATCTACTCATGAAATCGCTCACAAAATCTATTACGCTTTTCATTACTATCAGTATTTTCTACACCAGTGCTTTTACACCTGCTTCAACCTTAAATAAACTTCTACAATCAGGGGCAGACTCATCTAAAGCTTTAAAAGATAAATATCATTTGAGTTTATCGGCACATAGAGGTAGCTCAATCCTAGCTCCTGAAAACACACTGGCAACTTTTAAAACGGTGTTGGAAATGGGCGTAGATTATATCGAAATAGATGTACGTACTACCAAAGATGGGCAGCTAGCCATCTTACATGATGGTACTTTGAATCGTACCACCAATGGAGAAGGGCCGATGAAAAACTTTACGCTGGCAGAGTTAAAGCAACTTTCAGCAGGTAGAAATTATCCTGAGCAATATAAAGAAGAGCGAATTCCAACCTTGCAGGAAACTTCGGCCTTATTAACCCAATGGAACAAGACGCATAAGCACCAGACTAATCTTTATGTTGATTGTAAAGACGTTGCACCGGAGCCTCTGGTAAAAGAATTGAAAGCTAGTGAGCTATTAAAAGATGCGGTTTTTTATGGTTCTGATGATTTCCTTTTGGCTTTGAAAAAGGTATATCCGAAAGCTAAGCTAATGCCTTCGTTGAACAAGCCCGGTGAGATAGAAGACAAAGTTGCGAAACTTAATCCTTATGCCTTTGATGTGCGCTGGACAATTTTGAATGAACAATTAGTAGCTGAAATTCATCAGCATAAAGTAAAGGTATTTTCTGATGTCCTGGGGCTTTTAGATACCCCGGCCAACTACAAAAAAGCTACTACAATGTGCGTTGACCTCATTCAGACTGACCATGTGAGAAAGGTATATAAGACGCTTTTAGATAGCAATTAGTAGTTGATTTTATAGGCTTGCAATCTGCTATTTATACATTTGATGATTTCGAGCGTGTACTTTTTGATGTCATTTTTTAGTAGAGACGTAATGCATCGCAACGGCGAACCGTTACGTCTCTACGAAGAAAAACAACCTATTTAACCGCCTCCTCCTCCACAGGCTCAACCCCGAATCTTTTCTGAGCGCCTTTCAATTCATCGTGTGAACTGATGGCAATCATAGCAAGCAAAGCAATAAATACAGCCACAACTGCCATGCTCAAAGACCATTTTCTAAGCCCGATAGCATGGTCAGCAAATGATGGTTGAGTTCTGTTGATTAATAGCAGAATAGCAATCAGGTTTAGCGTATAAAGATATTGCTCCGGGCGATACCCACTGATAAAAGCCCCGGTAATGATATAACTAAAGATGATATACAGGATTAAATGACCTGCAAAAAAAGTGCGTACTTCCTTATAACTATAGGTTACATTGTTCGGTTGGT
>CBIHRH010000867.1:0-1685 GCA_966212365.1 uncultured Emticicia sp.
CACCAATATCATGGGTTCGGCTTCAATACTGAATTTTTTGGCCTTTTTATAAATTACCAGAGGTGAATGAATATGCTTGCCAGAGAATATTAATGGGAATAAACGAAGCAGGTGGTAAAAAGGTACATGCCTAATGACCAGAACGTCCAGTAGTCCATCATCCAGGGCTGCCAGAGGAGCTATTTTCATGGCTTTTCCGGTGTGTTGGGTATTGCAGGCCAGAACAAAGCTAAATTTATCTGTAAATACTTCATTGTCGAGTGTTACCTTACCTTCAAAACTTGTATTCTTAAAAATATGGATAATAGCGGCAACGCTATAACGCAAACTACCCAACCACCGGAATTTCTCTGCTGTCAGATTAATGTGGGACACTAATCCCCAGCCGATAATATTAAAGCCGTAGACGATTTTTTCGGCAGTTGGGGACTTGGGAAATCGTACTTTAAAAATGTCTATTTGTTTGGTGTTGTTTTGATGGAATTTCTGCAATGAACTTTCCAAGGTCAGGTTATTGATATCATGATTCAAGGCTTTACCACCACCACAAGGGAATAGTAAGAGGGGAGGGGTATCTGCTTTTTCAGCGATGCCGTTGGTCACTTCATGCATGGTGCCGTCTCCACCGAAAATCACGATTTTCTCATATTGGGTTAAATCTTCTTTTTGCAGAAAATCAACAAAATGCCCTTTGTATTGGCTTATAATGGTGTTAAATTCATAGTCCTTTACATTTCGTTTCAGATATTCACAAGCAGCAAGGCTTTTGCCCGAACCCGAATAAGGATTCACGAGCAAAAGAAGTTTTTTAGGCATTTTACAGAAGTTTAATACAGGGTTTGTTCAGAATAGGTTAAATTTGTCGATACTAATGAATATCACTCCCTAATATTATGATAAAAAAACTACATCTGCTAACACTCATCCTTTTAATTGGCGTTTCCTCACTTTCGGCACAGATACAATCGGGCCCAATGCTGGGGTATTCCGAAATGCGTGAAGTAATGCTTTGGGTACAAACCAAAAAAGAAGCTTCAGTCAAGTTTGTCTATTGGGACAAAGAAAAACCGGCTGTCAAATTTTCAACAGAAGAAATAAAAACTACTAAAACCGATGCTTTTGTAGCAAAACTGGTGGCAGATGAAGTATTACCCGGCAAAAAATATGGCTATGAAGTCTGGGTCGATAAAAAGAAAGTAGCTATCAAATATCCATTAGAATTTCAGACACAAACGCTCTGGCAATGGCGCACTGACCCTCCTGCCTTTAAATTTGCTGTGGGTAGTTGTGCTTATGTCAACGAAGATGGTTTCGACCGTCCGGGTACTCCTTATGGTTCTGAGTATGAAATTTTCACGAGCATCTATAAATCAAAACCTGATTTCATGCTTTGGAGCGGTGATAATATCTATCTGCGCGAAGTAGACTGGAATACCAGAACTGGTATACAAAAACGTTATACTCACACGCGCTCATTGCCGGAAATGCAGCCACTATTGGGCAGTATCCACAATTATGCCATCTGGGACGACCACGATTTTGGCCCGAACGATGCCGATAGAGGTTTTGTAAGCAAAAAACAAACACTGGATGCTTTTAAGCTTTTCTGGGGTAATCTGAATTACACTTTTAAAGATGAAGGGGTTACGGGGTCTTTCCAATGGTCAGATTGTCAGTTCTTCTTG
>CBIHRH010000868.1:0-1672 GCA_966212365.1 uncultured Emticicia sp.
ACCAATAGAAGACGGAACTTCTTGAATTAATTTATTTAAATGCACTACGAGTTCTATACTTAAAATACAACTCGTAAATGAACCGAAGATTCAGCCATTAAAGATAGCCAAATATCAGTAATAAAAGATGGAATATCTATCCAAATACCAATTATGTAGATTGATACTTGGGCATTTGCCAATTTTTCTGAATATTTGCAGCTATTCATTCAACCTCTTCGCTTATGAAAGTAAAACTACTATTATTCGCTTTTGTGCTATTTCTATGTGGATGGAAAGGTAAAACTCCGCCTCCTGCTAAACCTAAAAATATCATTTTTATTCTGGCCGATGACCACCGTTACGATTTCATGGGATTCATGAATAAAGTGCCTGGTCTGCAAACACCCAATATGGATAGAATTGCACGTGAGGGTACCCATATCCAGAATGCTTTTGTGAGTACTGCCCTTTGTTCGCCTAGCAGAGCCAGTATTCTTACCGGGCAATATGCACATACGCATACAATTGTAGACAATCAGGCACCATTGCCAAAGGGTTTGAAGTTCTTTCCTCAATACCTGCAAAAAGCCGGGTATAGTACCGCTTTCTTAGGGAAATGGCATATGGGTAATACCGATGATGCACCCCAACCGGGTTTTAATTATTGGTTAAGTTTCAAAGGGCAGGGCGTCTATTATAATCCTACTTTCAATATCAACGGCAAGCAGGTGGCGCATAAAGACAGTAGTTATATCTCAGATTTATTGACCGACTATGCCGAACAATGGCTCAACTCTTTAGATAAAAGCAAGCCCTTTTGCATGTATTTATCACATAAAGGAGTGCATGCCGAGTTTCAGCCTGCTAAAAGACATAAAGGCACTTTTAAAGATGCTTTAGTGTATCCTGAATCGATGTATCTGACGAAGACTGATACCAGTAAGATTTTTGGAGCTATGCCTACGCATAACCCTAATCAGCCTCCGATGAATCCAAATATGAAAGACATGCCGCAATGGGTAAAAAACCAACGTTATAGCTGGCATGGGGTTGATTATCTGTATCATGGGCAAATCCAGTTTAATGATTTTTATCGCCAATATGCTGAAACGCTCAGGGGTGTAGATGATAGTATTGGCAGGGTTTTGAAATGGTTGGAAGATAACGGGCAAGCCGAAAATACGCTGGTGATTTATATGGGTGATAATGGCTTTAGCTTTGGAGAACACGGTCTGATAGACAAACGCCATGCCTACGAAGAATCGATGCGCGTGCCTTTGATTATGCGTTGTCCGAGCATTATTAAAGCCAATTCAAAAGTATCAGAGGTGATTCAGAATATAGATATTGCCCCTACGATTCTGAATTATGCCGGAGTACCAACACCTGTGCAAATGCAGGGTAAATCATTCCTACCGATTCTGCAAGGGAAAAAGATAGATTGGAAAGACAAGGCTTTTTACGAATATTACTGGGAGTATGATTTCCCGCAAACACCTACCATGTTTGCCGTGAGAACTGATAGGTACAAATATATATTCAATCATGGCGTATGGGATGCCAACGAATTATATGATTTGAAGAATGACCCATTAGAGGTAAATAATCTTATCAGGAGTCCCGAACATCAGACTATAGCCAAAGACCTAAGAGACCAGGTATGGGGTTGGTTAGAAGATACAAAAGGCAT
>CBIHRH010000869.1:0-1665 GCA_966212365.1 uncultured Emticicia sp.
TCTTAGAAAACAATGAAATTGATATACTGGTAAGCGATATGAATATGCCTTACCTGACCGGCATTGACCTCACGCTAAAACTCCGGAATCACTACCCGAATCTGAAAATTCTGATGCTGACCGTCAATGACGAGGCAGAGAATATCCGCCATGCGTTTCAGGCAGGTATATCAGGTTATGTGACCAAAAAAGCCAATCGTTCAGAACTGGAAAAGGCGCTTACAACTATAGCCAAAGGGGAGAAGTATTTCAGTGAAGCCGTGTTAAAAGAACTGCTGACACCAGTATCGTTCAATGCCAGTCCGGTGGAAGAAGTCCAGCCAGAGCCCAAAGCCCTTACCTTACGAGAGTTGGAAATAGTGAAACTGATTGCACAGGAATTGTCTTCTTCACAAATCGCCGACCGACTGTTTATCAGTGTAGGTACAGTAGAAAATCACCGGCACAATATTCTGCAGAAACTTGGTGTAAAAAACACGATTGGTATTATAAAGTATGCTATAAAATACCGCTTGATTTAAAGTGTGACATCTACCTGCACATTGGTACCGTGTGTACTTTGGCGGGTTATCTGTACCCGTCCATTCAGGTTATCTACCCTTGAGTGCACATTCCGTAAGCCTACGCCATTGGCGGTCTCTCTTAAATCTATTCCTTTGCCATTGTCTGATACTGTCAGTGAGATTCGGTCGTCTTGCTGTGTCAGGCTTACCCATGCCTGTGTAGCCTGAGCGTGTTTCAGAATATTATTAATCAACTCTAATGCAATATTGTACAGTTCATGTTCCAGTTGAGGCTCAAGCCGGTGGGTAATCCCTTCGGTTAAGAAATGGAAACCAATATGGCGGTTGGTGATATCATTCAGCAGTTTTTGTAGAGCCACTACCAGGCCTTGCGTCTCTAGTTCAATAGGTAAGAGGTTATGCGAAATGAGCCGGACATCCATATAAATATCATCCAGAACCTTGATAAAATCTGATAATATCTTCTGGTCTTGCTCACTGTATTTCGAGATGTCCAAGGCTTCAAAACGCCATTTCAAAGCTACTATTTTGGTATTCAGATTATCATGAAGCTCAGAGGCTACCCGTTTCCGTTCGATGGTCTGGCCTTTAAACATGGCCCCCGAAATCTCGTCGTTTTTGACCTTTAGTTCGGCGTTGTTTGTTTTCAACTGCTTGTTATTCCAAAATACGTAGCTTACCAATCCCAATCCTAAAAGCAGGCTCACAATCAGTGTATTTCTTATCCATTCATCGCGTTCATTGGCGCGTTTCAGGTTCTCATTTTCTAGGGTCTTTATCTGGTTCTTTTGTTTTTCGTCTTCATATTTTACCTGCCATTCACCAAAATTCTGATTCAGTTTTCTGGCTTCGGCTTCATCCTCATATTTCTTTACTTTTTCTAAATAAATAAAGGCTTTAGCAGGCTGGTTAAGTGCCTTGTAAGTCTGGTACAAGGTTTTGTTCAGCACATTGTTATAATAGGGGAAATTCAGGAAGTTGGCATTTTGCTCACCCATCAACGAGAGTTGCAAGGCATTCTGATAATCTTTCTTTTCCAGATAATATCGTCCCACAAAAGCACCTATCTGACTCAGGACATATTTAGCTTCGTTGAGTGATTTATTCTGTTGACATACCGCAATTATTTCATCCAGCATTG
>CBIHRH010000870.1:0-1650 GCA_966212365.1 uncultured Emticicia sp.
GAGACCTTAAACTATTTAACTGTATGAAAAATATCTTTTTGCTGCTGCTAATTGCTTATTCTTCATTGGCACAAACAGATAACGGCAAGGTTTCTCTCACACTACCTAATCCAAAAAAAGTTAAGGTGGCCATTTATGCCTACGATGCCATGTATGATAGGAATGATACGCTTTTAGCTACACAAGGCGATAGTCTGGTCAAAAGAATAGTAAACCTCACAGAACCCCGATTTGTTACGATGAGAGTTGGCAATAGAATACAAAGCCTGTACCTGGCAAGCACCTATAACCTGAGAATATATCTGAATGAATCTAAGATTTTTGATGGCTGGGGGTCAGATATTAATAATTATCTGAATGAGTATCAATCTTTTCTTAGAACCTACCAATATAAACATGCAATAGTCAGTCAGCTAGAGTCTGATAAATTCTTTGATGCCATGATTGATTTTGATAAGCGATTTAAGGAGTTTCATAGGTCTGGAATCTTAATGAATAAAATTACAGACAAGCGGGTTGAAATGCTCGAAAATATGCACAAATTGCGTATCCTTTCGCTCAAAGCCAATCGATACACAGCTTGGTTTGATTCAGAAGACAGTACTGTTCAGCGCAACCTGCAAAAAATAGCCCCTGAGATAGAGCAAGTATTTAATGATGCCCATCTAATGAAATTATATGTACCCACCTACCTTGATGCTTTAGACGGATATGTACAAATGGGAATGATAAATGCTTATAAAAAAGCCCGTAATACCTCTTATTCTCTTATATCGTTTTACACCCACCGACTTAGCTATTGATGCCTCAATAAAAGAGTTCTTACTGGCTAAAACTGTCTACCGGGCACTTGATGCCATTAATAAATCAACCGCTTTCAACGATTTATACAATCAGTTTGCAGATACTTACCCCAAATCAACCTATTTACCCTCAATTGATAGAAAAACGCTTGATTATGCAGGAAAGATGCTGACTAAAAGCAGAGAAGCGCCCAACTTTAGCGGCCGTAACAGGGAAGGTGAAAAAGTAGAATTGATAAAACTAAAAGGCAAACCTGTTCTGGTTGATGTCTGGGCTAGTTGGTATGGGCCATGTATGGCACAAAAACCCGCTGTTGAAGCTCTTCAAGAGAAATTCTCTCATATAACGTTTCTACATGTATCTGTTGATAATAACAAAGACAACTGGCTAAAAACGCTTAAGGCTGCAGATACAGCTAATGCTATTAATATGATTCAGACAGAAGAAGAAACGAATTTACTCTGGAAAAACTATGTATCATTGGGTATACCCCGATACATTATCATTGATTCAGCCGGTAAGATTGTTAATGCAAAAGTTTCGTTGAAAGAGGTTGAAGCGATACTCACCAAGCTTTAAAATCAAAAAATAAAATAGTAGCATGAGTATTTATTAATTAAAATACTCATGCTATTTCTCCAAAGATATTTCTACCTGTGCGGTTCTGGCGTTCGAGCGTCCAGTTATTGGTAAAAGACGTGTGTATCCACGAATTACCCACTTTTCTGAAAACAGCCATTTGCAGCCCTAATTCTTCCCAGAAAAAATTCTCAATCTGCTCAATAGTCATAGTAGACGAAATAATAAATACCGAAGGGTTTTTCATACTTGAAATTTCTCCCAGCG
>CBIHRH010000871.1:0-1610 GCA_966212365.1 uncultured Emticicia sp.
AAAATAAAAGCGTTATTTAAAGTTCTACCTCTCATATAGGCCAAAGGGGCAATTTCAATCGTCCGATTCTCTAAGTAGAATTTCAGTTTTTCAGCCTGAATCATATCATCAAGCGCATCATAAATAGGTCGTAGATATGGGTCGATTTTTTCTTTTAAATCGCCCGGCAAGAAACCTAAATTTTCACCTGCTTCAACCGCTGGCCTGGTGATGATAATTTTCTTAACTTCTTTATCTTTTAATGCTTTTACAGCCAATGCTACAGCAGTATAAGTTTTACCGGTTCCGGCAGGCCCTGTAGCAAATACTATATCATATTTTTGAGCCGCTTCAATCATTTTTTTCTGATTGGCAGTTTTAGCTCTTACAACTACACCTTTGGTTCCGTAAAGAATTACGTCGTCGTCAGTTGTTTCGTGATTAGCTGTTTCAATATCTTGCTGAATATAGTTTTTGACTTGTTCATTACTCAATCTGCCGTACTTCTGATAATGTTCAAGTAATGACTCTAATATATCGGAGATTTTGTTGATTTCAGTGTTATTCCCTTTAATTAAGATTTGATTCCCTCTTGAAATAATTTTGCTTTCCGGAAAAGCTGCCGCTACTACTTTGATATTACTATTTTCTACTCCGAGAAAATCTATCAATGACACTTCGTCTAATGTGAATACTTTTTCTGTCAAAATCCTAATGAGTTTGGTTATTGGTTTATTAAATAGGTCTTTATCATTTAAACGTTCGACCTAAAATTTTAGTTTTCTTTCTAAGAATTGAATTTGCATTTCAAAAATCAAAAATTATTCACATAATCTAATGTTTTTTCCACAAAAAATTAGTGCGATTGAGATTATATACTGATAATCAATCGTTTATCTTTAAGATGCAATCGTTCTGAACTAAGGCTTTGTTTTTTGAGAAAGTTATTTTTCTTAACATTGCAGTAACATTATGGAACAAAGATACCCAAATAATCCATCAAACAGAAACCAGAACCAGAGAGGATTCGGAAAAAATCTTTTTTTGGAGACCACCCGTGGTGAGTCTGGTAAGCTTCCTCCTCAGGCTACTGAGTTGGAAGAAGCTGTTTTGGGTGCTTTGATGATTGAGAAAGATGCACTTACGGCCGTTGTTGATATTTTACAACCGGCTAGTTTTTATAAAGATGCACATCAGCATATCTATAATGCCATTCTGATACTCTTTGGTAAATCTGAACCAATAGATTTATTGACCGTAACTTCTCAGCTAAGGGCTCTTGGAGAATTAGAATTTGTAGGAGGTGCACAATATCTTGCTAGACTAACCAGTAAAGTCAACTCTGCAGCCAATATTGAGTGGCATGCACGCATTATCTCACAGGCTGCCATTAAAAGAGATATGATTCGGGTGGCCGGAGATATTCTTCGTGATGCTTTTGAAGATACTACCGATGTATTTAATCTTTTAGATAGAACTGAACAGACCTTTTTTGAGATTTCTGAGAGAAATATCAGAAAAAGTTATGCTGATGCCAGTTCAATCATGAGAGCAACCATCGATGAACTTGAAAAAAAGAAGAACAATAAAGATGGTTTAACTGGTGTTGCCAGTGGTTTTACGGAGCTTGA
>CBIHRH010000872.1:0-1536 GCA_966212365.1 uncultured Emticicia sp.
ACCAAAAGGAATTTCCTTAATGATAAGTGTCTTTTTATCAGCCTCTACAATTCTGGCTCTTACTTTTACCTTTCCACCTCTGGCGCCATCATTGTAGGTTGTTATATCAATCATCCCACCCGTCAGAAAGTCAGGGTATAACTGAAAGTTTTCTTTCTTCAGAAAAGCAATAGATGCCTCACACACTTCTATAAAATTGTGCGGCAATATTTTGGTAGAAAGACCAACGGCGATACCTTCAACGCCTTGTACTAGCAATAATGGGAATTTTGCCGGAAGATTAATCGGCTCACGCTTACGGCCGTCATAAGACATCTGCCATTCGGTAGTGTCTTCATTGAATAACACGTCGTTGGCAAATTTCGATAATCTTACCTCAATATAGCGAGGAGCAGCGGCGCCGTCTCCGGTTCGTATATCACCCCAGTTTCCCTGGGTGTCTAATAAAAGATTTTTTTGCCCCATTGAAACAATGGCATCACCAATAGAAGCATCACCGTGTGGGTGGAATTGCATGGTAGAGCCAATAACGTTGGCGACTTTGTTAAAGCGGCCGTCGTCCATTTCTTTGAGAGCGTGCATTACGCGGCGCTGCACAGGTTTCAAACCATCTTCGATGGCAGGTACAGCACGCTCTAAAATTACGTAGGATGCATAATCGAGAAACCAGTTCTCGAACATATCGTCAATGACTTCTTTTTGTTGAAGCGGATCGTACTTAGGGTTTTGGTCACTCATGGGAGTCAATACAAGAAAGCATTATTTTATAGCAAATATAACAAAAAAATACGAATTATCTGCCTATAACAAGCAAAAAAGGACTTACTGTGCGTAAATCCTTTTGTGTTTTTTGATATGATTCTGTTATTTTCAGGCAGCATCAAAATTTTCGCTCACCTTGTTCCAGTTAACCACATTCCAGAATGCGTTGATGTAATCAGCACGTTTGTTCTGGTATTTCAGGTAGTACGCATGTTCCCAAACGTCAATAGCCAGAATAGGCGTTCCTTTATCAGTTGCTACATCCATCAATGGATTATCCTGATTTGGCGTAGAAGTAATCTTTAATTTTTTATCCGGCCCAACAATTAGCCAAGCCCAACCTGAGCCGAAGCGAGTAGTAGCTGCTTTGGCAAATTCTTCTTTCATTTTATCAAAACTTCCGAAAGCGCTATTGATGGCCGTGGCTAATTTCCCTGTTGGCGCACCACCACCTTTTGGTCCCATGATTTGCCAGAAAAATGTATGATTCCAGTGACCACCGCCATTGTTTCTTACAGCAACAGGATATTTGCTTATATCTTTTATCAATTGCGCCAAAGGTACTTTTTCCATATCGGTACCGGCAATGGCTTTATTCAGATTATCTACATACGCTTTGTGGTGACGATCATGATGAATCTCCATCGTCATTTTGTCGATATGTGGTTCAAGTGCGTCGTTAGCGTAAGGAAGAGGAGCTAATGTATACATACCTTCGAAACTCACAGGTTTTGCGAATACATCACCCATTTTCAATAAGAAAGAGCTTCCGAC